>NZ_JBSFBZ010000028.1:0-94487 GCF_053593195.1 Saccharopolyspora sp. NPDC002376 | reverse complement strand
ACGTGATCACCTATCGTGCCTGTGAGGATGGTGGGGCCTTGTTCCGGGTCGTGGTCTGACCCGTATCGTGCCTGGCCTTGATGCCTTGAGTGTGACCAGTCGGCTACGACCCGGCGCAGGGCGTGCCGCCGTCGGTTTGGTGAGCGTGTCTCGATAGGGGCCTTCGCGTCCGGCACCGTCACAGGTCTGACCGTCACGGTCGGCGGTGGCCTGTTGTGTTCGGCGAGTAGACCAGGAGACAACGCCATGACCAGCGTTCTGCCACAGCCTCAGACCGACAGCCAGATCATCCTCGGTGTGGATACCCATAAGGACTTCCACGTCGCTGTTGCGGCTGCCAGCTGGTAGCGGATCGCGGTCAATGGCTGAGTTGAGCACCCACCTGCTTCACCAAGCGACGACCGCTGCTGCGTCCGAGGTCCTGCCGGAGAACCGACGAAGACGGCCGGGACCTCGATGATCGAGCCAGAGCCAAGCTGTCCGTCACTGAATTCTTGGACTGCGCAGATCGGTCACGCACCCAGCAACATGTGCGATCTCCTCCTCGATTCGCAGCGCCAGGGGACGCACCAAGTTCGCGACCCGCGGCGACAGCCCAACGCCGAGGTCCGTGTCCGCGATCTCCACCGCGAAGACGACCAGTTGTCGGGGAAGCCGGTCCAGCACGCGGGCGAATTCGATCGCGTCGTGGAGCCTGAGCCCGTGCGAACTGGTCCCGATGCCCGTCTGCCACGGCTGTTCGTCGCCGATCTCCAGCCGGTGCACGTGGCCAGGACTGGCTGGGCACGCACGCGCTGCGTCCACCACAATGGCCAGCTGCGCGCCTTCCCACGCGGCGATCAGCTGGGTGATGTCGCCGTCGCACGTGTTGAGCGTGGTACCGGCTGGTAGCGGCCGGCTGCGCGCTCGTTCGCTCAGGTATGACAAAACCGCCCAGCCGACACCGTCGTCACGGCGGTATTCGTTGCCGACCCCGATGACAGCTATCCGGGAAGGGACATTCATGCGCCTTCCCTTCCTCCTTCCGCTATTCAGCACCTCGGGGCATGGTGCGGGCCCAAGGCCGCAACCGCCATGCGGGGCCGTCGGCGGATCGCCATACTTCCGCCAACAGCACCCTCGGCGCCGGGAGATGGCGATGGCGAACAGCGATGGCTCCGAAGCAGTGATCGACGCGAGTGGTTTGGACGCGTTGGTCTCGGTTCTGACCGGTCGCGGCCGCACTGTCATCGGGCCCACCGTCCGCGACGGGGCGATCGTGCTGGCCGAGATCTCCAGCGGTGACGAGCTCCCCTACGGCTGGGGAGTCGAGCTGGAGGCCGGTCATTACCGGCTGCGTGCACGCGAGGACGGTGCCGTGTTCGCCAACAGCGCGGGACCGCAGTCCTGGAAGACGTTCCTCCACCCGCAGCGGATCCGGCAGTGGACCGCCGAACGCGGATCCGACGGCGATTTCACGGTTTTCGAGGACACCACTCCTCCCCCGTCCTACGCGTTTCTCGGCGTGCGTCCGTGCGATCTGCGGGCCATCGCGGTGCAGGACCGGGTGCTCACCGGCGGACAGTTCGCAGATCCTGTTTATCGCGGGCGGCGCGAGCGGGCCTTCCTGGTGGCGGTGGAGTGCACCGATCCGGGTGCCACGTGCTTCTGCGCCTCCATGGACGCCGGGCCGGCCGCTGGGCCCGGCTACGACCTGGTACTGACCGAAGTGCTCGACGGCGTCGGGCACCGCTTCTACATCCGCGCCGGCAGCGAGGAGGGCGAGTCGGTACTGGCCGAGCTGCCTCACCGCTCGGCCGACGACGACAGCCGTGCTGCAGCGCACGAACGCGTGAAGGAAGCCGCGGGGCGCATGGGCCGCACCATGCCAGCAGTCGATCTGCACGTGCTGATGCGCGACACGTTGGCGGCAGAGCGCTGGAACGACGTCGCGTCGCGCTGTCTGACCTGCGGCAACTGCACCATGGTCTGCCCTACCTGCTTCTGCACCACGGTCGAAGACGTCACCGATCTCACCGGCGACCACGCCGAGCGGTGGCGGCGCTGGGAGTCCTGCTTCGACGTGGAGTTCACCCACCTGCCGAGCGGCCCGGTCCGCGCCTCACAGCGCAGCCGCTACCGGCAGTGGGCCACCCACAAGCTCGGCACCTGGTACGACCAGTTCGGCAGCTCGGGGTGCGTCGGCTGCGGACGGTGCATCGTCTGGTGCCCGGTAGGCATCGACATCACCGAAGAAGCCCACGCCCTCAACGACGAGAGGGCAGCCTCCGCGGCGGAGTCCGCCGCGTTCGACGAGGACCGCTCGTGACGGTCGTCCGGCACGGCTTCGTCGGCGCGCTGCCACCCGAACATCGCGAGCGGCTGCTCGAACTCGCCCACGACGCCTCTTTCCCCGCTGCCACGCGGATTTTCGACGAGGACGGCCGGGCCGATCGGTTCTGGATCATCCGTTCGGGACTCGTCGCACTCGACATCCACATCCCGGGCCGCGGCTCGATCGTCGTGGAGACCATCGGTGATGACGAACTGCTCGGCTGGTCCTGGATGTTCGAGCCGTACCGCTGGCACCTTGGGGCGCGAACGCTCGGCCCAGTGCAGGCCTACGAGTTCGAAGCCGAGCGGGTGCGTGCCGCACGTGATGCCGATCCTGCCTTCGGCCTGGTGCTGGCCGACCGGGTTGCCCAGGTGATCGCCCGGAGGTTGAAGGCCGCCCGCCTCCGCCTCCTGGACCTCTACGGAGTCGGACGCACCGAGGAGGGCGGTGGCAGGTCGTGACCGCCGTTGCCGCTCTGCCGCAGCCGTATCGCGTCGTGGAACGCACCGAGAACTCGTCGAACATCGCGACGATCGTCCTGGAACCGACGAGTTCGGCACTGCCACCTTTCGCTCCCGGGCAGTTCGCCATGGTGTACGCGTTCGGCGTCGGTGATATCCCCGTTTCGGTCAGCGGCATCCAGGGACATCGCCTGACTCACACGATTCGGGCTGTGGGCGCGACGTCCAGAGCGCTGAACGAGGTGCGCCCCGGTCGGCTGGTCGGCGTACGCGGTCCGTTCGGCACCGGCTGGGCGCTGCCCCGCGCCCGAGGCCGCGATCTGCTGGTCGTGGCCGGTGGTATCGGGCTGGCACCGCTGCGCACCCTGGTGCTTGAAGCACTCTCCACTCCCGGGCAGTACGGGCGGCTCAACGTCCTGATCGGAGCGCGAAGCCCTGGTGAGTTGCTCTACCCCGCGCACGTCCGCAGCTGGCAGGCGGCTGGAGCCCGGGTCCTGGTCACCGTGGACCGACCGGACGAGGCCTGGACGGGCGATGTCGGGCTCGTCAGCACGCTGCTCGACCGAGCGGACTTCGCCCCGGGCAACTCGGCGGCGTTCCTCTGCGGCCCGGAGGTGATGATCCGGGCCACCGCCCGCGACCTGGTCCATCGCGGTGTTCCGGCGGACCGGATCGACGTCGCGCTCGAACGCAACATGCAGTGCGGAACCAGCCACTGCGGCCACTGCCAACTCGGACCGCTGCTGCTGTGCCGAGATGGTCCTGTCGTGAGCTGGAGGCGGGCCGACCCCCTCCTCGCAGTACGGGAGTTGTGACATGCCTGCTGACGACGTCCGCCGCCCCAGGAAGCCGAAACTCGCCGTGTGGAAGTTCGCCTCCTGCGACGGTTGCCAGCTGACCCTGCTGGACTGCGAGGACGAACTGCTCGGCATCGCCGAGAACGTGGAGATCTCCTACTTCCTCGAGGCCTCCAGCGCCCCCGGTCCGGGACCGTACGACCTGTCATTGGTCGAAGGGTCGGTGACCACGCAGCACGATGCCGAGCGGATCCAGCACATCCGAAGCTCATCGAAGCGGTTGGTGACCATCGGCGCCTGCGCCACGGCAGGCGGTGTTCAGGCGCTGCGCAACTACGCCGACGTCGCCGAGTTCCTCGCAGCCGTCTACGCCCGACCGGACTACATCGACACCCTGGCCACCTCCACTCCGATCAGCGAGCACGTGCCCGTCGACTTCGAGCTGCGCGGTTGTCCGATCGACCGAGGTCAGCTGATCGAGGTCATCACCGCGTTCCTCGCCGGGCGCACGCCGGACGTGCCAGCCCACAGCGTGTGCTTCGAATGCAAACGGCGCGGCAACGTGTGCGTAACCGTCGCGCGTGGAACGCCGTGCCTCGGGCCGGTCACGCATTCCGGTTGCGGCGCTCTCTGCCCGACCTACGGACGCGGTTGCTACGGCTGCTTCGGCCCGTCCAACTCGACCAACTTCGGCTCCTTCATACCGCTTCTCCACCGGGACGGGATGGACACGCTCGACGTGGTGCGGGTCTTGCGCACCTTCAACACCGCTGCCCCGGAGTTCGACGCGGCATCCCGAGAGGAGCGGCACGAGTGACCGACCGCAACTCGAAGGTGCTGCGCGTCGGTGCCCTCGCCCGCGTCGAAGGCGAAGGCGCGCTGCACTTGCGCCTGCAGGGCGATGAGCTCGCCGAAGCCCGGTTGGAGATCTACGAGCCCCCGCGGTTCTTCGAGGCGTTCCTGCGCGGACGCTCGTACCGCGAACCCCCCGACATCACCGCTCGGGTGTGCGGGATCTGCCCGGTCGCTTACCAGCTGAGCGCCTGCCGAGCGATCGAGGATGCGTGCGGTGTGGAGGTGGGCGGTCAGCTGGCGGCACTGCGCCGGCTGATGTACTGCGGGGAGTGGATCGAAAGCCATGCCCTGCACATCTACCTGCTCCACGCGGTCGACTTCCTCGGTGCGGACAGCGCGACCGACCTGGCCCGCACCCATCGCACCGATGTCGAGCGCGGCCTTCGCCTCAAACAAGCGGGCAACGCGATCGTCGAACTGCTCGGGGGCCGTGCGATCCACCCGATCAACACGCGTCTCGGTGGTTTCCACCGCATTCCGGCCTCGTCCGAACTGCGCCCGTTGGCCGAGCGGTTGCGCCGCGCCCGCGACGATGCCGCGGCGACCGTGCGCTGGGTGGCGGATTTCGACTTCCCCGACGCCGGGTGCGACCACGACCTGCTGGCATTGGCCGAGCCCGGTACCTACGCGATCGAATCCGGCACCCCGACAGCGATGACGAGCCCGAGTGCGGCCGGACTACCCGCCGACACCAACCGCGCGCTGTCCACCCGCACGTTCGACGTCCGGGATTTCGGCGACCACGTCGTTGAGACCCAGGTACCGCACTCCACCGCGCTGCACTCCCGTCTCGACGGGTGCCGCCACCTGACCGGGGCGCTCGCCCGCTATGCGATCAGCGGGCGCTGGCTGTCCCCGATAGCACTCGAAGCCGCCCAAGACGCAGGACTCGGCGATCCGCGTGAGGGGGCGGTGTGCCGCAATCCGTTTCGCAGCATCATCGTCCGAGCGATCGAGGTGCTCTACGCAGTCGACGAAGCGCTGCGCATCATCGGCACCTACGATCCGGTTCCCAACCCCAGTTTCGATGTTCCCCCGCGCGCTGGAACCGGCCACGGTGCGACGGAGGCACCCAGGGGCTTGTTGTACCACCGGTACGGAATGCGAGACGACGGAACGCTCACCGAGGTGAGCATCGTCCCGCCGACCGCCCAGAACCAAGGAGCGATCGAGGACGACCTACGTCACCTCGTGCAGGAAAGCCTGGACAGCGGGCGAACCGCGGATGCCGAGTTGACCATCCTGTGCGAGAAGGCGATCCGCAACCACGACCCGTGCATCTCCTGCTCGGCCCACTTCCTCGACCTCACCGTCGATCGCGAAGAGCCCCGTATTCGGTGATCGGTTCAGGGTGCCAGTGCTTCCCAAACTTCGGACAACGCGGTGTCCGGGCTCCCCTCATGACGGGCTTTACCTGGTGCGCTCTTCTGTGTTCACCAGGTAGGGGCTGGTCGAACGCCATCCTCGTTCGAACTGACGCTGCCGTGTGCGCCGATGCCCGAGCGGAGGTGCAGGGTTCCGGACCAGTTATCGGGGGATGGGCGCCAACCTGTGGGTAGCCCTTGCCCAGCGCCCAGAGAGTCTTCCGCCGCCACTGTGCTGCCTGGTCGAAACTGGTGCAGTCCAACTGTCACGACGCCTCGTCACCGTGCGCGGAACTCGCTTCGGCGCCGGGCTCTGGGGATGGCATGGGGGCGTCATCATTTCTGGTCAGAAGCGGATGTCGGGGCTCGGGTCTCCACCTGCGGCTGTCCGGTGGCACGGCCCGCTGCTCGTGGCGGCGTGGTGCGGTGGCGGCGCAGGCGGTTGGAGTTGCCCACCACCGACAGCGACGACAAGGCCATCGCTGCGGCGGCCAGGATCGGCGACAGGCGCAGGCCCAGCACCGGGTACAGCACACCTGCGGCGATGGGCACGCCGACGGCGTTGTACACGAGTGCGAAGAACAGATTCTGGCGGATGTTGCGCATGGTCGCTCGCGACAACTGGATCGCGACCGGAACCCCGCTCACCGATCCGGAGATGAGCGTGATGTCGGCGGACTCGATGGCGATGTCGGTACCGGTGCCGATCGCCAACCCCACGTCGGCGGCAGCCAGCGCCGGGGCGTCGTTGATGCCATCGCCGACCATGCCCACACGGCGCCCTTCTGCTTGCAGGCGGCGGATCTCGTCGGCCTTGTGTTCCGGCAGCACCTCGGCGAGCACGCGGGAGATCCCCACCTGGCCTGCGATGGCCGCGGCCGTGCGCGCGTCGTCCCCGGTGATCATGGCGGTCTCGATGCCGAGTCGGTGCAGCGCGGCGATCGCGGCGGCCGAGTCGTCCTTGACCGTGTCGGCCACCGCCAGCACACCAGCGGGCTCGCCGTCCAGGGCGGCCAGGATGGCGGTCTTGCCCTGCTCCGCGAACGCGGCAGCGGGCTGATCGAGTTCGCTGGCGTCGATCCCCGCGTCGGCCAGCAGCGTTCTGGTCCCGACCAGCACGGTGTGGCCCGCAGCCGTGGCACGCACACCTTTGCCGGTGATCGAAGTGAAGTTCGCCGCCTGTGGCACCTCCAGGCCGCGCTGCCACGCTCCGGCCACGATCGCCGCCGACAGCGGGTGTTCGCTGTCGGTCTCGGCAGCGGCGACCAGCGCGAGCAGCTCCCGCTCGTCGCGGTCGCCGGTGACGTGGAGGTCGGTGAGGGCTGGTGCACCTCGGGTGATGGTGCCGGTCTTGTCCAGCACGATGGTGTCGAGCTTGCGCGCGGTCTCCAACGCCTCGGCGGAGCGGATCAGGATCCCGGCTTTCGCGCCTTTGCCGGTACCGACCATGATTGATAACGGTGTCGCCAGCCCCAGCGCGCAGGGACAGGCGATGATCAACACCGCCACCCCGGACACCAGGGCATTGGTCGTCGTTGGGGGCGGTCCGACGATGAACCACGCGGCGAAGGCGATGATCGCGATGACGATCACTGCGGGCACGAAGTACGCCGAGGTGGCATCGGCCAGGCGCTGGATCGGTGCGCGGGAGGCCTGCGCGGCCTGCACCAGGCGGATGATCTGGGCCAGCATCGTGTCGGCGCCGACCTTGGCCGCTCGGACCCGTAGGGAGCCGGTGCCGTTGATGGTGGCGCCGATGACGGTGTCGCCGGCGTGCTTGGTCGCTGGCATCGGTTCTCCGGTGACCATGGACTCGTCCACTGCTGAACTGCCGGAGAGCACGGTGGCGTCCACCGGGATCTTCTCCCCGGGCCGGATGCGGATCTCGTCGCCGACCGCCACCTCCTCGACGGGTATCTCGGCTTCGACCCCGTCGCGGACCACGCGCGCGGTGCGGGCCTGCATGCCCAGCAAGTCGCGGATTGCCTCCCCGGTGCCTGCCTTGGCGCGGGCCTCGAACAATCGACCGAGCAGGATCAGCGTCAGGATCACCCCGACGGCCTCGAAGTACACCTCCCGCGCCTCGGACGGGAACGCACCGGGGGCGAAGGTGACGACGAGGCTGTAGCCGTAGGCCGCGACGGTGCCCAACGTGATGAGGCTGTTCATGTCGGCGTTGCGATGCGCCAGCGTCAGCCACCCGCTGCGGTGAATCGGCCAGCCCACGTACAGCATCACCGGCGTGATCAACACCAGCTGCAGCCACCGGTCGAGCAGCACCGGCGGCACCCAGCTGACGCGGAACAGCTCGCTCGCCATGACCGCGAACAGCACCGGCACCGTCAACACCACACCCACGACCACTCGGCGGGTCAAGTCCTTGATCTCCGCGGCGCGCTCAGCAGCCTGCGCAGCCTCCTCCTCAGCCGCCCCTGCGCCGGTCACCACCGGGGCGCTCTCGGATGGCCCCTCCACACGGGCCTCACTACCGGCCTGGCCATCAGGCTCCACCACGAGCCTGCCGTGGATCATGTTCATCCCGCAGGCGAACCCGAACGACCCCGCTCGCGTGGGGGTCAGGCACACCGCGGTCCGGGTGAACGCGGGCAGCGCGGCAGTGACTCCGAGAGCGGCGAAAACCACGCGGGAGGTGCAGTCCCCTTCCTCCTGCCTGTTGAACACCAGCTCAACAGGCACGTTCTGCCGGACCCGGATCGTCTCCGGTCGATACCCGCCCCGGACCGTCACCTCGACGCGCTGCACCCCGCCGGTCAGCTCAGCGGTACGGGCGCTCCGGGGGCCGAAGAAGTACCAGGCCACCACACTCACGCCCGCTGCGGCGACGACCAGCACGACCAAGTCGACAACAGACATGTGGACCTCTCACCGGAACAGCGCCCTCGTCAACGAGCGCCTCACATGTCGCCGAGACGCGTCGGCCGGCCTTCGAGCAGACAGGGCCGTTCGCCTCTACTGGCCGGCTCGGCCCCGCTAACACTGGGGCTATACGCCAGGGAGGTACCCATGAGGCGCCCCGTTCTGAACATCACCCCGCCGGAGCGAGTCGGTCGTGTCGCGGTCGGCCTTGCCGCGATCCTCGCGGGTGCCTGCTGTTGACGTCGACCTCCGGGCTCGTCGCGATCGCCCTGGGCATCCTGCTGGTACTGGCGGGAGCCGATCTCGCAGTCACTGGTGCACTGGGACATTGCCCGCTGTACCGCAGTCTCGGCTACACCCCGGCCTCGCTGAAACACAGAACGCCATAAGGCGTCCCTTGCCGAACCCGGCTGTCGTTGTGGAGGCTTGCGATGACCAGCTCGTCCGGCCCCGCGCGTGGCACCGGCGGCAAGCACCGCGGGTGGCACCACTGGATGATGATCGTCTGCTGCGTCCCGATGCTGGCGATCGCAATTGCCCTGGTCGCCACCGGAGTGGTCAATGTCGGCTTCGTGCTCGTCGCGGTCGTCTGCGTGCTGATGATGGTTTTGATGATGTGGGGCATGACCGGAGGTAGCGGAAACCGGTAGTAACGCCACAGCACGAGGCCGACCAGCATCACGCTCGCGTCTACCGGAAGTGCGCGACTGAACATGGCCGTACCGACACGGCCGATAGCGGCCTGGCGAATGCTCCGGTCTACTTCGAGAAATTGTCAAGAGTTGTGGACTGGGCCGTCGACGTCTACCGCTGTTCCCACTCGGTCCGGGTGAGTTCGTACTCGACTTCACCGTGTTCGGAGCCCTCGATCGCTTCCGGCCAGTCCCCGGTGAAGTTCCGGACGAAACACAGGCCCGACTTCTCCATGACGCGGCGGGAACGGGTGTTGACGGTCATGGTGTTCGCCGTGACCCGCTCGACCTCCAGGTCCGTGAACCCCTTGTGGATCAGGGCCCGGGACCCCTCGGTGGCGTAGCCGTGCCCCCATGCCGCCTGGTTCAAGCGGTAGCCGAGTTCGACCACGGCGGTGCTGTGCTCGTCCAACGGCCGGAACTCGAACCAGCCCAGGAAAGTGCCGGTGGTCTTCTCCTGCGCGGCCCAGTAGCCGCGGGTCTCCCAGCACGGGTAGTCATGCAGGAGTCCCGCCAGGACCCGCGTCTCGATGGCCTCGCGGCTGGTGGGACGACCTCCGTTGATGAAGCGCATGACCTCGGGGTCGTTGTCCAGGGCGAGCAGGTGGTCGATGTCGGCCGTCGTGAACGCGCGCAGGACGAGCCGGTCGGTCTCCAGGAAGTCGGACATGCCGCGATCTTCACCGTGGGCTGGCCGGGTCTGCCACCGGTTTTCCGGCCGACGGCCGTCGGTGGTGTTCATGCCGCGCGGGTCGCGGATCGCTCGACGAGTGCTCGTCGACCCAGCTAGCGGTGGTGTGCAGATCGAGTGGGGTCCGGCGATGATGTGGAACACCCACTACTCGATGATGGCCATCAACCAGGCCACCCCCGCAGCGATCGGGCCGGAGCGAGCGCAGCAGATCGCCGACCAATGGCTGCAGCGCAACCAACCTGGTCTCCACGCAGCCGACGCCACGGCATTTCCCGGCTACGACACCCTGCGAGGTGACCAGATCGTCGGCATGTTGTCGGTCAACGCCCAGAACAGAGCGGTTTGGTACCACACCTGGCACGGGCAGTTCATCAGAATGCAAGAGCAGCCCTGACAGCAGGAGCCGACGATGAAAGCGCTGGCCACGACTACCCAGGTCTGCTGACGTGGTCGGAGATGCCCGAACCGGTACTGCATGCAGCAGCCAACCGACGCGATCGTGAGGATGGATGCGGACGCCATCTGCGGCAACGGACTGCACCCGTGCTCGGTGTTGTCCTCCTGGCCAGTGGCTGACCGCTCAACCGATCCGGTTCGTTGGTTGATCCCGTCCACCATCCCCGTCCGAAATCGCCGAACGGATCAGCACGATCAATCAACTCCACATAGGACAGAGCTGTGCACCGTCGAGATCACGACGGGTCCGCACTTGACTTCATTCCGCATCAAGTCGGCCGATGACGGCCATGTCCAGGTGTTCATCCCCCGGCGACTGGGCCACCACGAGTCGGCAGCAGCCACTTGGGATCGGATCTTCGACTTCTTCCACCGTCACCTGCTGGATCCAGCGCCCCCGGCGGAAATCTCCCCTCCCGAGAACCCGAAGACCTGCTGATGCCGCCCGCAATCAGGGTTCCAGTGCTTCCCAGGCTTCGGATGCTGCTGTGCCCGGGCGCCCCGAGGTGTCGATGCGGGTTGCTTGGGGCCAGACCGCGAATTGACGTGCCATGCGCGCAGCGATCTCCGCTGTCGCATCCGAGGCGTCGTCGGTTCTGGCGGTGATGCGGGCTTCGCTGATCTCGGTCGGCGCGACGCAGTGCAACTCGGATGGTGCGGCAGATGTTTCGCGCGCCACCGCCCTGGCCGCTTCGCGTTCCTCGGCATTGCTCCAACTCGCGTCCAGCACCACGTTCTCCCCGTGCGCGAGCAGAGTCCGGGCGCGCGCGAGCATTTCGCTGTAGGTGTCGTGGACGTTGTCGCTGTCGTACAGGCCTCGGCCGTATCCCGCATGTGCGGCGAGCTGAGCAGCACCGGGGAGCTCGCGGCGGATCTGGTCGGTGCGGAGCAGGACAGCGCCCATCCGATCGGCCAGCGCGCCGGCCACGGTCGTCTTGCCCGTTCCCGGAAGCCCGCCCACCAGGACCAGCCTGATCTGCGCGGTGCGCAGGTGGCGCAGGGCGATGGCGGTCAGAGCCACCGCGTCCGCTGCTGCATCCGCACCTTGTGCACATCGCAGGCACGCGACCTTGGCACGGACGAACGCCCGGTAGGCCACGTAGTGGTGGGCCAGGGACGTGGTACTGCGGGACGCGGAGGACAGGAAGTCCACCGCGAGATCGACGGCTCCAAGCCGCTCCAGGTCCATGGCCAGGAAGGCCGCGTCGTCGAGGCCGTCGACGTAGCGCAGCGCGTCGTCGAACTCCAGGCAATCCAACACCCGTGGCTCGTCCGGCAGGCAGAAGATGTCCTCGGCGAGCAGATCACCGTGGCCGTCCACAACGCATCCGCGACGCACCCGTTCCTCGAACAGAGGTGCGCGTCCGTCGAGGTACTGCAGCGCGAGCGCGACGATCTCCTCGAAGGGTTCGCGGTCGATGACGGTACCGACGAACGGCTCGGTTCCGGCGAAGTTGTCGACCCACCTCTTGCGCAGCGCCGAGCGGCTGCCCGCGACGTCGATGTCCGGTCCGCGCCGCGCAGTGCTGTGGAAGGAAGCGAGTACGCGGGCCAGCTTCTCCACGTCGGCGCGCACATCCTCTCCGCTCGATATCAAGGTCGAGAGGCGGCGCGACGCGGGCATCCGGCGCATCACCACCACCCAGTCGCAGGTCTTGCCGTGCCCGTCGAGGACCTGGGCGAGGTCGAGGTAGACGTCGGGCGCGAGGCGCCGGTTGAGCTCGACCTCGCGGCGGCACGCACGCTCGCGGGCTGCCACCGTGCTGAAGTCGAGAAAGCCGAGATCGACCGGTTTCTTGACCTTGTAGGCCCGATCGCCGATGAAGACCACCACCGCGCAATGGCTCTGGACGATTCCGACACCGCCCGGTGCGACGAAGGGCGCTGGTGACGCTCCAGTTCTGGGCTTCATCTGGCATCTCCCGAAGTCGATCGCGGAGCTGGCGGGAAACTGCGAGTTCGGGCGGTGGGTACCCAGCGCGGTGCCACCCGCCGGGAGATGGTCTGCCACGCACAGCACCCTGGTGGCGCAGCAGCTGCTCGGTGTGCGGCCACCCGCAGTGCCGTTCACGGTCGCCGGGACTGCTCTGCCCGCGTCTCGAGTAGGCCTGTTCAGGGCCCGTCCCTCCGCACTCCGACCGTACGGCCGACCCGAGGTCGCACAACTCGGGATTCACCGGTTCCCGTTCGAGCGCGGCGCGCACCGGTTCCACCGAGGGAAGCCAGTCGTCACCGCAGCCCCACCGGTTCATCGCTCGGCCCGCTGCGCGTGTGGCGAGAACGGGCCGGTCGGCCCTACCCCCCGCTGCTTGCCGGACGGACGCTGAATCCAGTCGCCATTCGCCTTCGGGAGGACATCATGACCAGCTTGCAGCCCCGGCCTGGCCTGGGCCTGCCGGACATCTTCCGGATGTTCGAAACCGAGTGGCCCTTCGGTGAACGCCACGCGATGCGGGTGGAGGCCTACGCCGAGAAGGACGAGTTCGTGGTTCGGTGCGAACTTCCCGGTGTGGACCCCGACGAGGACATCCACATCAACGTCGAAGGCAACCAGCTCAAGATCGACGCCGAACGCAAGCACGACCAACGCTCGGAGCGCCGCAGCGAGTTCCACTACGGCACGTTCAGCCGGACCCTGCTGCTACCGACCAGCTGCAACACCGACGAGGTCAAGGCCGAATACGAGGCCGGCATCCTCACCATCCGCATGCCGCGTCGCGAAGTCATGGCGCGCAAGGAAATTCCGGTGGCCCGCAGGGGGCAGTGAGCCCGGCACCACGACCGCTCGCCCAGCCACCGGCTGAAAGGGAGGAAGCCGTGCGAGTCGATGAAGTCTTCCACCCCGGGACCTTGACCTGCGAGGCATCCGACCCGCTCGCCGAAGTGGCGCGGAAGATGACGGCCGATCACGTCGGTGCCCTCGCCGTGCTGGACAACGACCGGATCATCGGCATCATCTCCGAGCGCGACCTGGTCCGAGCGATCGCGGAACGAGCTGATCCGCAGGAGTCGACTGCCATCTCGTTCGCCTCCCAGCAGCTCGAAACAGCGACCGTCAGCGACGACACCAAGGACGTCGCTCGCCGGATGCTCGACGCCGGAGTCCGCCACCTGCCGGTGAAGCAAGGGCACATGGTCATCGGCGTCATCTCCATGCGCGACCTCCTCGCGATCGAAACGTGGCTCTGACCAGGAGCTCCACCGCCCCCGCCCGAACGACCTCGATCGCGTCCATCCCGTGAGTGCCGTTGTCCTCTAGCGGCCGTGACGCCCGCGAGATTACCTGGACAGGAGGGCGGGGAGAGGGGATGTGATGCGGTGGGCGCCCATCAGCAAGCCTCATGAGCTGCACACCCGACCCAACCTCGGTGACTACGAGCGGGCCCGGGTCGAATTCGACTGGGCAACGGCGCGTTCCCAACTCTCCGGCCTGCCCGGTGGTCGAGGATTGAACATCGCTCACGAAGCGGTGGACCGGCACGTCGCGGGTGTGCGGGCGCGAGCCACGGCCCTGCGTTGCGTGGACAAGCAAGACCAGGTAACGGAGCTCGACTACGCCGAGTTGCGGGACCAGACCGGCAGGTTCGCCAACGTGCTGCGCGAGCATGGCGTCCAACGGGGCGAACGGGTGTTCACCCTCCTGGGGCGCGTACCAGCTCTGTATACCGTGGCGCTGGGAACGCTGAAGGCCGGTTGCGTGCTCGCGCCGTTGTTCTCCGCCTTCGGCCCGCAGCCCGTCTTCGACCGGCTGCGGATCGGCGGCGGTGCCGTGCTGGTGACCACATACCGCCTGTACCGGAACAAGATCCGGCAACTCCGCTCGGCTCTGCCAGACCTCCGGCACGTCTTCCTGGTGGGCGAGCGCACCACCGAGCCCGGAACCACCGACTTGGCCGATGTCCTCGCACATGCCGATTCCGCCTTCGATATCCCTCCCACATCGCCGGACGACTGGGCGTTGCTGCACTTCACCAGCGGTACCACCGGTACCCCCAAGGGCGCGGTGCACGTCCACGATGCGGTGGTCGCGCACTACAGCACCGCGGAGCAGGCGCTCGACCTGCGACCCGATGACGTGTTCTGGTGCACCGCGGATCCGGGCTGGGTCACCGGTACCTCGTACGGGATCATCGCGCCCTTGGCGCACGGGGCCACCGTGGTCAGCGATGAAGGTGAGTTCGACGCGCGGCGCTGGTACCGCGTGCTCGCCGAGCAGCACGTCACCGTCTGGTACACCGCCCCGACCGCCCTGCGGATGTTGATGCGGCACGGCCCCGAACTGGCATCCGGCTACGACCTGTCCGCACTGCGCTACATCGCCAGCGTCGGCGAGCCGCTCAACCCCGAGGTCGTCGTGTGGGGCCAGGAGGCGCTGGGACTACCTGTCCACGACAACTGGTGGCAGACGGAGACCGGCGCGATCATGATCAGCAACTACCCGGCCGAGGAGATCCGGCCAGGGTCCATGGGGCGTCCGGTTCCCGGCATCGAAGCAGGCCTGCTGGAACGCGGGGAGGACGGTCGTGCCCTGGTCCGCAACGGCCGGGTGCGGGAGCTGACCGGTGCCGATGCCGAGGGCGAACTGGCGCTGCGCCCCGGGTGGCCCTCGATGTTCCGCGGGTACCTGCACGACGAGGCCCGGTACGCCGCCTCCTTCGCCGGTGGCTGGTACCTCACCGGCGACATCGCCGCGCGCGATGCCGACGGCTACTACTGGTTCGTCGGGCGGGCCGATGACGTGATCAAGTCCGCCGGGCACCTGGTCGGCCCGTTCGAGGTGGAAAGCGCGCTGATGGAACACCCCGCGGTGGCCGAAGCCGGCGTGATCGGCAAGCCGGACCCGGTCGCGGGGGAACTCGTGAAGGCATTCGTGTCCCTGCGCTCCGGGCACGCCCCGAGCGAGGAGCTGCGCACCGAGCTGCTGGCCTTCGGACGACGTCAACTCGGTGCCGTGGCCCCCAAGGAGCTCACCTTCGACGACGACCTCCCGCACACCCGCAGCGGCAAGGTCATGCGCAGGCTGCTCAAAGCACGAGAACTCGGGCTGCCGGAAGGCGACCTGTCCACGCTGGAGAAGGCTCGATGAATCGACGAGAAGCGACGGCAACCGGCGCGAAGGCCAAGCAGCGCACCGAGCTGCTGCGGCAGATGGTGCGGATCCGGCGCTTCGAAGAGCGCTGCGTCGAGCTCTACAGCGCCGCGGAGATCCGCGGATTCATGCACCTCTACATCGGTGAAGAAGCCGTGGCCGCCGGGCTGATGCAGGCTCTCAGCCCCGACGACGCCGTGGTGTCGACCTACCGCGAACACGGTCACGCCCTGGCTCGTGGCGTGCCGATGGTCTCGGTGATGGCCGAGATGTTCGGCCGCACCAGCGGGTGCAGCCGCGGCCGCGGCGGGTCGATGCACCTCTTCGACGTCTCCCGCCGGTTCTACGGCGGCAACGCCATCGTCGGCGGCGGGCTGCCGATCGCCGTCGGGCTCGCGCTCGCCGATGCCATGCGCGACCGGCCGCAGGTCACCGCATGCCTGTTCGGCGACGGCGCAGTCGCCGAGGGCGAGTTCCACGAATGCCTGAACCTCGCCGCGCTGTGGCGGCTCCCGGTGCTGTTCAGCTGCGAGAACAACCTCTACGCCATGGGCACCGCCTTGGCCCGGGCACAGGCTGAAACCGATCTGGCGCTGCGGGCGAGCTCCTACGGGATGCCGTCCTGGGCCGTCGACGGCATGGACGTCGAAGCAGTAGCGGCCGCGGGGAATCGCGCGGTGGAGACCATGCGCGCCAGCCCGGGGCCGTGCTTCCTGGAGCTGCGGACCTACCGGTTCCGGGCGCACTCGATGTACGACGCCGAACGCTACCGGGACAAGGCCGAGGTCGAGCAGTGGAAGCAGCTCGACCCGATCGACCGGCTCACCGCCCGGATGTGCACTGACGGCGACCTCGACGACGACGCCCGAGCGACTCTGGACTCCGAGGTGGACGCCGAACTGGACCAGGCAGTGGCCGAAGCCCGCACCGGCCCCCTCGAACCAGCCGCGGACCTGACCCGATTCGTCTGCAGCGAGCAGGTATGAACCCCGCGCAAAGCACCTACCGCGATGCCCTCCGCGAGGCGTTGCGGGAAGCGCTGCGCGAGGACGAGCGGGTGTTCCTCATGGGCGAGGACGTCGGCCGCTACGGCGGATGCTTCGCCGTCAGCCTCGGTCTCCTGGAGGAGTTCGGCCCCGAACGCATCCGGGACACCCCGCTGTCGGAATCCGCGTTCGTCGGCGCCGGCATCGGTGCCGCTCTGGCCGGGATGCGGCCCATCGTCGAGATCATGACCGTCAACTTCAGCCTGCTCGCCCTCGACCAGATCCTCAACAACGCCGCCACCCTGCTGCACATGTCCGGCGGCCAGCTCAACGTTCCCCTGGTCATCCGCATGACGACCGGAGCGGGGCGCCAACTCGCCGCCCAGCACTCCCACAGCCTGGAAGGCTGGTACGCCCACATCCCCGGTCTGCGCATCATCGCCCCGGCCACCCTCCCCGATGCCCGCGGAATGCTGCGCCCCGCACTCGCCTGCCCGGACCCGGTGCTGATGTTCGAGCACGGCTCGCTCTACAACGCCACCGGCGAGCTCGACGACCCGGCCGAACCCGTCGACATCGGCACCGCCGCCCGCCGCCGCAGTGGAACCGACGTATCGCTCATCACCTACGGCGGCACCCTGCCCACAACGCTGACCGCCGCCGAACAACTCGCCGCCGAACACGTCGAGGCAGACATCATCGACCTGCGCACGCTGCGCCCGCTGGACGAGCCGACCGTCCTCGACTCGGTACGCCGCACCCACCGCGCGGTCGTGATCGACGAGGGGTGGCGCAGCGGCAGCCTCTCCGCCGAGATCAGCGCCCGCATCACCGAGCACTGCTTCTACGACCTCGACGCCCCGGTCGAGCGGGTGTGCAGCGCCGAAGTCCCCATGCCCTACGCCAAACACCTCGAAGAAGCCGCACTCCCACAACCCGAGGACGTGGTGGCCGCCGCGCGACGGGCGGTGAGCTGACGTGGCCGAGTTCCGGATGCCGTCACTCGGTGCGGACATGGAGCAGGGCACCCTCGTCGAATGGCTCGTCCAGCCCGGCGACACCGTCCACAAGGGAGACCTGATCGCCGCGGTGGACACCGAGAAGGCCATCATCGAAGTCGAATGCTTCGACACCGGCATCATCGATCGCCTGCTCGTGGAGCCCGGCCAGACGGTGCCGGTCGGCGCCCCCATGGCGATCATCTCCGGCGGCGCGCACGGCGCCCCAGCCGGTCCCGCACCACCCGAACCCGCCGCCGAACCCCCACCTCACCGGCCCATCGCCACTCCCCCGGTGCGCAAACTCGCCGCCCAGCACGGGGTCGACCTCGCGACGATCCGCGGCACCGGACACCACGACGCCATCACCCACGCCGACGTCGAGGCAGTCATCCACCACCACGTCGAACCGCCCGCCGGTGCGGGGCCCGGCGAACGCCGGCGGATCTCCCCCTACGCCCGACGCTTGGCCATCGAGCTCGGCGTCGATCCCAGTCTGCTGACCGGAACCGGCACCGATGGGGCCGTGCGGGCACGCGACGTCCGCGCCGCAGCACCTCAACCGCCGATCGCACCGGTACGACCGCAGACCACCGAGCGGGACACCGACGCCATGCGACAAGCCATCGCAGCGCTGATGAGCAAGTCGAAGCGCGAAATCCCCCACTACTACCTCACCAACACCATCGACCTCGGTGACGCCCTCGACTGGCTGCACGAACGCAATCGCCACGTCGAGATGGCCGACCGGATCGTGCCCGCCGCGCTCCTGCTCAAGGCCAGCGCGCTAGCCGCGCACCAGGTTCCCGAGCTCAACGGGCACTGGATCGACAACCACTTCCAGCACTCGGGCCCGGTGCACCTGGGAGTGGCCGTCTCCCTGCACGGCGGTGGCCTGCTCACGCCCACCATCGCCGACGCCACCGAGCTACCCCTCCCCGAAGTCATGCAGCGCCTGCGCGAACTGGTCTCCCGAGCCCGCACCGGCCGACTGCACTCGTCCGACACCACGCCAGCCACGATCACCGCGACCAACCTCGGCGACCTCGGCGCCGAATCCGTCCTAGGCGTGATCTACCCGCCGCAAGTGGCCCTGGTCGGATTCGGCGCCGTCGTCCGACGACCGTGGGCGGTCGGCGACCTCATCGGCATCCGGCCCGTGGTCACCACGACGCTGTCCGGAGACCACCGGGCCAGCGACGGCGCCACCGGCGCCCGCTACCTCGCCGCCGTCGAGAAGTTCCTGCAGCATCCCGAGGAGCTGTGATGTCCCCACCGATCACACCCGATCACGCCCGAGAACTGGTGCACCACGCGCTCCGGAAGGCCGTGCCCGGTGCCGACCCCGACACCCTGGACGAGCGTGAGGACTTCCGCGAAGCGCTCGAACTGGACTCCCTGGACTTCCTCTCCTTCGTCGAAGCCCTCGGCAACGCCGTCGGCACCCGCATCGAGGAGGACGACTACGACCAGCTCACCACGACCGCCTCCGCAGCGGAATTCCTGACCGGACTTCCGACGAGTCCGCCGTGAACGGTCGGTCATCGCGACGATGCGCCCACAGGTGCGGATCGGAGCCATTGGCCCCTCGCCAGTGCGATCGTCGCGGGAAACCACATTGGCAGCATCGAACCGCGAAGAGGAGTCGCGGATGCGAAACCTGAACCGACCGCACGAGTCGCGTCCCGGTGTTGACGGGAACCGTTCGCGGGCAGGGGATTCGGCGCTCACCTTGGTGCGGGCACAGCAGCCTCGGGGATCGACTCCCACCGGTCCACCAAGCGCTTCTCCAGATCCGCCATGGTGGTGTACTCAAGGTCTTCCAGCGGCAACCGGTGCGGTTCGAACGGACCGTGGCGGCGCAAGTAGTCCATCACCTCGTTGGTCTGCGCCCGAGCCCGGTCGAAGGACGGGTCGTCGAACAGATCCCGCGGCCCGATCAGCTTGCCCTGATGCACCTGGAAACCCAGTGCGACCACCCGCGGTGGCCCGTCGAACCGAGCCGGGTGCGCGTCGGCGACGCTGACCGGCATCATCGGAGCGTGGTGCGATCCGCGCATGCACCCACCCGCGGTGTAGGCGAAGGCGAACGGCTCCAGCACCTCACCGAGCGCAGGCAGCCCCGACTGGCACCGCACGATCATCACCGGGTCGTCCTTGCCGACGTACTTGCCCGCGATCAGCGACAACCGCTGCGTGGAGGTGGCCACCGCCTGCTCCTGCAGGGTCTTCGACTCGACCGAGTGGATCACGTACCGCGCCGGTGCCCCGATGAACATCAGCATCTCGTAGAGCTCGCGAGGGCAGTCGAACCAGATCCGCTTCTCCTCGTACAGGTCGTACACCTCGAACCGGAACCCGGCGTGCATCTTCGCATCGATCACCAGACCCGCGGTGTTGAACGGGTCGGCGAATGCCTTGTACAGCGGCAGGTTCCACGCCCCCGGCTCGGTCTTGTCCGCCAGGAAGCACACCACCGGCTCGCTCGGCCGCTCGGTGAACTCCAGCTCCGCATACCCCGGTCCCATGCCGCGCAGGTTCCCGCTGAACGCATCCGACAGCAGATCCTGCCCCGCCCCGTACAGCCCGAGCCCCTTGGCGATCTCCGTGGTCCGCAGGAACACGTCCCAGGCGAAGGAGTGCACCTCCTCGGCATCCGGGCCGTGCTCGTGGGGCATGATCAAAGAGATGTCGTCGCCGCAGCTGGCGACCTTCCCATCCAGCAGGAGCCCATCCTCCACAGCGGTGTCCAGGGCTTGCCGGGCCGCATCCATCATGTCCGGGTGCACCGCGGAATGGCCGACGAAACCACCTGTATCGGCCTTGATGATGCTCAACGTAACCATCACAACCTCCCAGGTCACACTGTCCGCCGCGCCGAGGGACGACCACTAGGGCCGACCGGCCTCAGGTCGCATCGAGATGCCCGACGAAGCCGGGGGAAGAGCAGCAGGAGCGCGAAGGCCCACAGGCGCATTGGGGCCGGGGCTTCACGGTTCATCGGCGTTGCTCCTCGCATCGGCCCCGGATTCGGACTCCTGCCAAGCAGAACCCCGGACGACGGCGACCGGGCACTCGGCGCGGTGCAGGGCCCCGTGCACCACCATCCCCAGCCCTGCCCCGCTCTCGCGATGGCCGATCACGAGCACCTGCGCCATCGAGGCCGCGTCAGCCAGCTGGGCCGACGGACTTCCGCACCGCACGTCCACGCGCACCGGTACGTCCGGAAACGTCTTCCGCCAGCTGGATAGGTGCGCGGCGATGTCGTCCCGGACGTCTTCCGCGCTGGACCACAGCGTCAGCGGTGCTGGTTCGGTCCAGGAGTACTGGCCGGTCGTCGGGCGGCGTACGTGCACCACGTGCAGGGCCGCCCGGCGGAGCACTGCTTCTTCGAACGCGAACCGCAGCACAGCACCGCTGCGCTGCGGCGCGTGGACGCCGACGACCACCGGCCCCGGCGCGGAACTGGTGCGACGCCGCCGGATCACCACCACCGGGCAATCCGCTTCGCGCGTCGCGGTGATGCTGACCGAACCCAGCAACGCCTCCGCGACCGAGCCTCGGCCACGCGACCCCACAACCAGCAGTTGGGCGTCGGTTGAACGCCGAACGAGTTCCTCCGCCGGGAACCCGGGCACGACCTCGTCGACGATGTCGACCTCTCGGTGCGCGTGCCGACACTGTTGAACGGCACTACGCACCATTCCCCGCATCTCGTCGGGATCGGCCGTTCCGCTGACCGCCAGCAGCCGCACCAGTGCGCTACGCAACGCGGCCTCCTCAACCGTCCACAGCGCAGCAGCCAGCGCCTCCGATGAACCGTCGATACCCACCAGGAGCTGCTTGACCTCGGGAAGACCCATGACTAGACCGCTATCGCCGCCAACTCCAGCCGCACCGCGATCACCGGCGCGGCGCGGCGAGTTCGTTCGCGCTGCTCATACTGCCGGCCCACTCCCCTCGACGCCTCCGCCGCTGCGCACGACGATCGCGCGTCCGGGAGCACGTCCGCCAGGGGAGATGGTCACGAGCCCTGCGCGGCCAGATCGAGCAATTCAGCGACATCCGCGTCCGAGGTATGGGGGAAATCCGCGTACCACTCTGCAATCGCCCGGAAGTCCTCCGGAGCTTCCAGGCACACCAGCTCATCCACGGACTCCCGCAACTGCTCCAGCACATTGGGCGGGGCCACGGGCATCGCCAGCACCAATCGCGCGGCGCCCTGTGCGCGGGCCACGCGGCAGGCCACCGCCGCGGTCGAGCCGGTCGCGATCCCGTCGTCGACGATGAGCGCCGTTCGCCCCGAAAGGTCCGCCCGCGCGCGGTCCCCCCGGTACAGCCTAGCCCGCCGATTCAGCACGCCACGTTCTTCTCGCTCGATCTCGGCGAGTTCGCCGGGCCGGACGCCGGTTCGCCACATCACCTCGTCGTTGATCACCCGGACCTCGTCTTCACCGATCGCGCCCATGCCCAGCTCGGGGTGGGAAGGGGCGCTGAGCTTGCGCACGACGATCACGTCCAGCGGAGCGTCCAGCGCCCGAGCCACCTCGAAGGCGACCGGAACCCCACCTCGCGGCAGCCCCAACACCACGACGTCCTCGTCGCGCAGGTGCTGCAGCTGCTCAGCCAGCCGCCACCCCGCATCTCTGCGATCACCGAACGGCATGCCCGCACCTCCAGCGGATCCACGTCCCGTGTCCGGCTCGACTCAGGCGATGCCGAAACTTCGGACGATCGCCACCGGGCTGTTGACGTGGTGCAACACTCCACTGGCCACCGAACCCAGTAGCAAGCGTTGGAACCCGCCAAGCCCGCGATGTCCGACCACGAGCAACTGGCTGTGCAGCGCGGCGGAGGTCAGTTCTTCAACCGGATGGCCGAAGCGGACATCGCCGCGGACCTCGACGTTCGGGTACTTCTCCCGCCACTCCCCGAGCTCGTCGGCCAATTCGCGCTGCGCATCGTCCAAGCTGAAAAGGGAAACGCCCGGCGGGCTTTCCGCCCAGGAGTACTCAGCGTTGATCGGCCGCCACACTCGCACCGCTACCAGACCGCTCCTCCTCGTCGAAGCGGTCTCGAAGGCGAAGCGCAGGGCCACCCGGCTCGGTTCGGATCCGTCCACCCCCACCACCACGGGTCCGGTGGTGAAGGTGTTGCGGGCGTCGCGAACGACAACCACCGGGCAGCGGGCGTGCATTGCCACCGCAGTGCTCACGGAACCCAGCACAGCTTCAGCGACACGACCGCGCCCCCGCGATCCGATCACGAGCAGCTGCGCATCGCCGGAGGCCCAGATCAGTTCTTCGATGGGACGGCCGTGCCGGATCTCCTCGAAGATCTCCGCACGAGGACGCTCGCTGCGGCACCGATCCGCCGCGTCCGACAGGAACTCCCACGCCTCCTCGTCCGCTCCCTCTTGCGCGACCGCCACCAACCGAAGCGGCGCGTCCCGGAGGTCGGCCTCCTCGCTCGCCCACAACGCGGCCACCGACGACTGCTCGGAACCGTCCATTCCCACCAGCACCGGCAGACCCTGTTTCGGCGTCATGACACGACCACTCCATTCGTTCCGCCGGACAGCCGCCCACCTGCTGTGTACCCACGTCCAGCAAGCCTGCTCGGCCGCAACCGCTCGGGTGGTGAAGCGTCAGAGGATGGGTTGTCTGGCCGGTGTGAGGTGATCGATGAACCAGTCCCGGGCCAGTCCTGCGGCTTGGTCGAGAGTTCCTTCCTCTTCGAAGAGGTGGGTCGCGCCAGGCACGATCGCCAGTCGGTTCTCGCACCTGAGCAGCGCTCGGGCTTGCTGGTTGAGCCCGATGACCGCGTCGTCGCGACCACCGACGATCAACAAGGTCGGTGCCCTGACTTCAGCCAGGCGCTCGGCAGCCAGGTCAGGCCGCCCGCCGCGGGAGACGACAGCGGCCACCCCGGTGGGGTCTTCGGCAGCGGCCCACAACGCGGCGGCAGCACCGGTGCTGGCTCCGAAGTAGCCGATGCCCAGGCCGTCGGTTTCCGGCTGGGCGTGCACCCATTCGGTCACCTCGACCAGCCGGTGCCCCAGCAGTTCGATGTCGAACACGTTCGCCCGGTCGAGTTCCTCGTTCCGGTCGAGCAGGTCGAACAGCAAGGTCCCCAGTCCGGCCCGGTTGAGGATCCCTGCGACGTACCGATTGCGCGGACTGTGCCGGCTGCTGCCACTGCCGTGCGCGAACACGACAACTCCCTCGGCACGCTCCGCTTCGGGCACTGTGAGGTGCCCGGCCAGACGCACCCGCCCGGCCTGGACCCGCACCTCCTCATCCCGCATCCACACGTCGGGATCCTCTGCAGGGCCACCAGCCGAAGCCGGATGGGTCCGTGCCGCTCGGTGGAGCAGATCCAGGACCTCCGCATCCGAGGTTTGCGCGTTTCCGGAACCCCCCAGGAGACCCAGGCTCTGGTACGCCACGGCTGGCTGGACACCGGCGATCTCGGATACCTCGACGCCGGCGAGCTCTACGTCACCGGCCGGGTCAAGGACCTCATCATTCGTGCTGGACGCAACCTGCACCCGGAAGAACTCGAAGCGGCCGTCGGCGACCTCCCCGGAATCCGGAACGGTTGCGTCGTCGCATTCGCCAGCACCGGGCGCGGGGATGAGCCCGAACGATTCGTCGTGATCGCCGAAACCCCTCAGACCGAACCCGCGGTTCTGGCCGGACTTCGAGAACGCATCACCGCCACCGCGATCGACCTCTTCGACGTCGCACCCGACGACGTCGTCCTCGCTCCGCTCGGCTCCGTGCCCAAGACCCCGAGCGGGAAGATTCGCCGCACCGCCAGCCGCGAATCGTACGAGCGGGGCACGATCAGCGCTCCGCCCCGCTCACTGTCGTGGCAGCGGGCGAGGTCTCCGGTGATCGCTGCGATCGCCTGGTCGCGCAGGACCGAACAGCTGATGTCCGTCGCGATCTTCACGGCTTGGTGCTGGTTCCTGGCGGTCGCCATCGGTGGACCCACGGTCCTCGCAGCTGCACTGCTCCCCAGAGCCGCACCCGCGATCGCCCGCCAAGCGGCCCGGAGCCTGGCCCGCCTGACCGGCACACACCTCATCGTGACCGGTGCTGAGCAACTCGCCCGCACCCCGAGCAGCATCGTCGTCGCCAACCATGCCAGCTACCTCGACGACATCGCACTGATCGCAGCCCTGCCAGGCCGGTGCACGTTCGTCGCGGCAGAAGTCCTCGCAACCCGACCAGCGATCGGATTCCTGCTCCGGCGGCTCGGCACGCTTTTCGTCGAACGCACCAACCGCGAACAGGGCGTCGCCGACACCGACCGGCTCACCCACGCGGCACGCGAAGGCCAACAACTCGTCATGCACCCGGAAGGAGGCCTCTCCTCCGATCCAGGGCTGCGACCATTCCACGCTGGAGCCTTCATCGCGGCGGCCCGCAGCGGGCGACCCGTGATCCCGGTGGCACTGCACGGCACCCGCGACATCCTCAAACCCGGCAACCACCACTTCCGCCACCACAACCCGGTCCACGTGACCATCGGCGAACCCATCAAGCCCAGGACCCCGGGCTGGGACGCCGCCATCGAGCTGGAGCACCGCGCCCGCGCAATGATCGCCAAGCACTGCGGCGAACCCGACCGAACCCAGTAGCCGGACCACCCGGCAGTGGCTGTGCCAGACAGACCGACCACCGAGCGAGCTCAACGTGCCCGCCGGACACGACCGTGAGGAAGTTGCAAAGACCTCGCGATATGGGTTTGTTTCCAGGATGGTCGTGGCACGCAGTGGTTCTACGCTGGCACCATGACCAGCGGAGGTCCTGCCGGGAGCGGTGTGACCACGGTGTTCTTGGTGGACGATCACGAGATCGCCCGAATTGGTGTGGCCGACCTGCTGGATGCGGAGCACGATCTCACCGTGGTCGGGCAGGCAGCATCGGTCCGCGAGGCGCTGGCCCGGATCCCGCCGCTGCAGCCGGACGTGGTGGTGCTGGACGTGCGACTACCAGACGGCAGCGGCGTCGAGCTGTGCCGGGAGTTGCGTTCTCAGCTGCCGGCGGTGAACTGCCTGATCCTGACCGCTTTTACCGACGAACAAGCCATGCTCGATGCGATCCTCGCCGGGGCTGCCGGATACGTGCTCAAGGACATCAAGGACACGAAACTGGTCTCGGCCGTGCGCACTGCCGGCGCAGGCGAACACCTGCTGGGCGAGCGGGCGACAGCGGCGCTGGTGGCGAAACTGCAAGCAAAGCTGGACGAATCGGCCGAGTTTCCCGGACTGACCAGGAAGGAGCGCGTTCTGCTCGACCTCATCGGGCAGGGCCTGACCAACAGACAGATCGCAGAACGGATGTTCTTGGCGGAGAAGACCGTCAAGAACTACGTCTCCCGCTTGCTGAGCAAGCTGGGGGTCGCGCAGCGAACCCAAGCAGCCGTGATCGCCACCGAATTCCACCACCATCACCACCGGCCCCACGATTGGCGCTGAACCCACGACCACGGCAGGCCACCAACCGGCCAGAGTGATCGGCTAGGAGCCTGTCTTGTACATCTGGCGGCGTATCAAAGATCGAAGCCAGGCGCTAGGACTGGTGGGCGGGAGCGTCCTGCATGGCGATGAACTGCCCGTGCCAGCTGTGGTACCAGACGGCTCCGGTCCGGGCGTTGACCGACAGCATCCCGGCGATCTGATCCCCGCGGAGGGCGTGCAGCGTGTAGTAGCCGGGGAATGTGGTGGGATCGGTCGCGTGCAGGCCGGTGCTGTTCTGCGCCAACCACTGATCGGCGATCTGCTCGGCTTGCTCAGCGGTCACGGTGGGTGGCCTGCCCCGGACAGGCGTGGGCATCATTCCGTAGGCGCTGTTCCACATCATCGCCGGCCCGGGTTCGAGGAACACCGCACCGCTGGCCGGGTCGATGAGGACCTCGGTGGCACCGTGCCCTCCGGGATCGAGGAGTTCGGCGTAATAACCGTTGCTGAACTGCATGATCTCGCCGGTGTGCAGGCCGCGCTGCTGCCCGAACTCGTCAGAGGCCCGGCGAGCATCGCCGAAATTCGCCACGGCCGCCGGTGCAGTCTGGCTCGGCAGACCGCCGTTGCCGGGCATCATGGGCATGCCGTACCCGGGCGGCTCCGGCTGGCCGGGACCGACCTCCCGCCACGAGCCAGCCCCACCGACGCCCCAGACCACCGAGGAGATCAACGCCGCGACGGCGAGGACCAGTACGGTCAGCGGCAGCCGACGGCCGCCCAGCGCATTCCTCGCGGCGGGAGCCCGGTGCCGCAGTGCCAGCGCTTCTCGCGCTCGGCGGTAGGCGTCTTCGTCGATCTCATCTGCGGCGAACCGGCGCGCCAGGGTTTCCTCAGGTGTGTCCCACTGATCGCGGCTGCCCGCACGGCTGGGGATCAACCGGAAGACAGCCAAGCCGATCATGCCGATCAGCACAATCCACAACAACGGCAGGAACGCCATCCCCGACCCATAACCCCACATCATCTCGGGTCACCCTTCCCAGCCCGCGCAGTGCATGTTCCGGCACTCCACGCGCGACCGGTAGAGCCGATGGGCCCGCGACGCCGGAACGGAGGCGGACCAGACGATCACTCCTGAGTCCGGCCGCCAGCGGAGTGGGCGGTGTAGAACTCGGTGAACGCGTCGTAGGCCCGCGCCCCGTAAACCGTGGCGGGGCCCCCGTTCATCAAGAAGGCAACGCCGATCACCTCAGCTGCTTCTGGTGGTGTCGCACCGCGCTGGACGGCCGCATGGGCGTGCGCGGCGATGCAGCCGTCGCACTCCTTGCTCACCGCGATGGCCAGAGCGACCAGTTCCTTGGTCTTGGCGTCCACCGCCCCCGGAGCGAGCGCTGCGTCGTGCAGCTGCCGGTAACCCTCGTACACCTCCGGTATCGCATGCCGGAGCTCACGAGTGCGAGGCCTCAGCTCGTCCCGGATCTCCGAACCGTAGCCAACCATGCCACCGCACCCCCAACCTGCCGCGAGCAGCACATGTGCGCTGCTCGCACAGGATGCACCCGGACCTGGGGCTCGCCGCAACACGTCTCGAGCGACCGGGGGTTCGTGGTTTCGGAGTCCTTCGGCTCTCGTCCGGCCTGCTTCGTGGGCGCGAAACTGGGGGTGGGAGTGTTGTCGAGGGGCTCGCATGCGTGGGGAAGTGGGCGACTGGTTGGTCGTCGAAGCGGTCCACCTGGGTGGGCATCGTCGCCGGGGGCAGATCGTCGAGGTGTGCGGCCGGGAAGGTGGTGAGCCCTTCCGGATTCACTGGCTCGATGATGGTCGGGTGACCTTGTTCTTCCCCGGTCCGGACACGCACCTCGAGCACCACCTCCCCCACCACCTGAAGTTGGACGTTGCTCGAAGGACGAACCCCTGACGCCGCGTCGGCGGAGGCCTGTTGGTTGCGAGGTGGCCATGTCGTGGATTCGTTGGCTCGGCGAGCTCGGTCTGGCGGACGTGCCCGCAGCCGGGGGCAAGGGAGCGAACCTGGGTGAGCTCACCTCCGCGGGTTTCCCGGTCCCGCCGGGGTTCGTCGTCACCGCCGACGCCTACCGCGCCTGCATGTCGGAGGCTGGTGCGCAGCCGGAACTCGACCGGTTGCTGGCCGAGGCCGGCGGTTCCGTCGACGACTCCGACGCGCTCGGCGAATCCTGTGCTCGGCTGCAACGGCTGGTGCGCCAAGCGGGCATGGCGGGCCCGGTGCGCGCTGCGCTGCTCGATGCTTACGACGAGCTCGATGGCGACTGCCGGGTCGCGGTGCGGTCGTCGGCCACCGCGGAGGACGCCCCGGACGTCTCCTTCGCCGGTGTGAACGAGAGCTTCACCAACGTCGTCGGCGCTGACGAGCTGGCCGCGCGGGTGGTCGACTGCTGGGCGTCCCTGTTCAGCCCCCGCGCGATCGTCTACCGCACCGCGCAGCGCGTGCTCGAGGCACCTGCGATGGCCGTCATCGTGCAGCTGATGGTGGACGCAGACCGCTCCGGCGTGGCGTTCACCGCCAACCCGGCGAGCGGGGCGAACGACGAGATGCTGGTGGAAGCCGGTTTCGGACTCGGCGAATCCGTCGTCAGCGGTGCCGTGGAACCCGACACCTACACGATCCGGAAGGCCGACGCCCAGCTCCAGCACGTCAACGTCGGCCGCAAGGACTTCAAGGTCGTGCGCGAGGCGGACGGCCGGCAGGTCCGGGTCGCGGTGGGGGCGGAGGAGAGCGATCAGCGGGTGCTCAGCGACGGCGAGATCACCGACCTCGCACACCTGCTCGACCAGGTGGAGCACCACTACCAGAGCCCGCAGGATGTGGAGTGGGCGATCACCGACGGCACGTGGTGGCTGGTGCAGTCCCGACCGATCACGACGCTCCGGCATCGACTCCCCGCCGAGGCGGGCGCGCTGCTCGTGTCCGGGCTCGGAGCGTCCTACGGCACGGCTTCGGGCGCAGTTCGGGTGATGCAGTCGCCCAGCGAGGGCGGGGCGCTGCAGTCCGGCGAAGTGCTGGTCGCGCCCATGACCGCGCCGGACTGGCTGCCGGCCATCCGCAAGGCCGCCGCGCTGGTCACCGACAGCGGCGGGATGACCTGCCACGCCGCGATCGTCGCGCGGGAGCTGGGACTTCCGTGCGTGGTGGGCACCCGCACAGCCACCAGGACCCTGCACGACGGTATGCAGGTCACCGTGGACGGGGCCAACGGCTCCGTGGCCGAAGGCGTCGTCAGCGCACCCCGGCAGCCCGTCGAGGTGGTCCAGCCCCCGGCGGTTTCCGCGCCTTCCCCGGTGACTCGGATCTACCTCAACCTCGCGATGCCCGACCAGGCCGAGCGAGCGGCTGCGCTGCCGGTGGACGGCGTGGGGTTGCTGCGGGCGGAATTCCTGCTCACCGAGGCGCTCGACGGTGAACATCCCGGCCGCATGCTCGCTGCTGGGCGGGAAGAAGCAGTGACCGGTGCAATCGCCGAAGCGCTGTCCACCATTGCGAAGGCGTTCTTCCCCCGGCCGGTCGTCTACCGCGCCGCCGACTTCCGCAGCAACGAGTTCCGGCACCTCACCGGCGGGGACGACTTCGAACCGGTCGAGGACAATCCCATGATCGGCTACCGCGGCTGCTACCGGTACGTGCGCGATCCGTCGCTGTTCCGGGTGGAACTCGCGGCTCTCGCCCGGGTGCGCGAGCAGACCCCCAACCTGCACCTGATGATCCCGTTCGTGCGGACCCGGTGGGAACTGCAGAAGTGCCTGGACGAGATCGACCGCAGCACGCTCGGCGACTCCACCGGACTGCACCGGTGGGTCATGGCCGAAGTGCCCTCCGTGCAGCACTGGCTGCCCGAGTACGCGCGCATGGGAATCGACGGGGTTTCCATCGGCAGCAACGACCTCACCCAGCTCGTGCTCGGCGTCGACCGCGACTCCGAGGTGTGCGCGCCGCTGTTCGACGAGTCCGATCCCGCGGTACTGGACGCGATCGGCACCATCATCGGGGCGGCCCGCCGGGCCGGGATCACCTCCTCGCTGTGCGGTCAAGCGCCGTCCAACGACCCGGAGTTCGCCGAGCACCTGGTCCGGTTGGGCATCACGTCGATCTCGGTCAACGCCGACGCGGTGCCCGCCGTGCGACAGGCCGTGGACGTGGCCGAACGCAAGATCCTGCTGGAGGCGGCCAGGACCCGGCTCTGACCGGTCAGTCCGGTGGGAACAGCGGCTCGATGACTTCCGACAGCGGGCGGCGCGGGGTGAGCGGTCCGGGGAACTCGTGGGTGACGGGCCAGCCGATGCGGATCACCAGCTGCGGATTCCCGCTGCCGCCGAGGACCTCCTCCCGGACCTCGTTGCGGGATTCGGCGACCTCGCCGATCTGGCTCAACGTGCACGTCGCCAAGCGCTGCTCGGTCGCGCTCAGCAGCACAGCGCTCAACGCCTCACCCGCGGCCAGCCAGTCATCGAAGGTGTCACCGCGGGTGGACAGCACCGCCAGCACGGCGCCGTCGTCCAGGATCGGCACCGGCAGCTCCCCTTCGGCCACCAGCGAGAAGTCCCGTTCGGGCATGCCGCGCAGGTGTTCGGCGGGGAGGCTGCGCGCCGGCACGCCCTCGGCGGACGCGTGCCGCCCCACCCAAGCTGCGAGTTCCTGCTGGTACTCGGGTTGCCGGCGCTGCACCGACCCGGCGTGTTCGATGGCCAACTCCACCTCGCGGCGATCCCGGTCGGCCATCGCGAAGGTGAGCGTGCAGGACTCCAGCCTGGCGACTTCGCGCAGCGGGGTGAGGACTTCCTGCGGTATCCGGTCGGTCAGGAAGGGACGCCGGTCGCTGCGCCGATCCACCGCCGCTGCCGCCAGCGTCTCGACGTGCGGGTCAACCCCGGCCAATTCGCTGAACTCCACGGACGCCAGGTGTTCCGGCTGCGACGGGTTCGGCAGGCGGTGCACCCGGGCCAGCCATCCCTCGGCGGCGAACGCGATGCGGGCGTGGTTGAGGACCGCGCCGCAGCTGATCACCATTTCCCGCCCGGTGGGGTCGATCGTCGGCAGGAGCCGGGACCGGTCGAGGTGCAGGTGCGCCGAGTGCTCGGCCAGCTTCCACCGCCACGGCTGGCTGTTGTGCACCGACGGTGCCCGGCAGGCCAGGGCCAGCGCGGCGCGCATCGTCTCCTGCGACGGGACCGTTCTTCCTGACATCGCGCCACTCCCCCTCGGTTTCGCCTTCGCCGCCGCCGGGGTACCCGCGACACGTCCGGCCGGAACGGAGTTCCGCACTGCTCTCGGAACCGACCCTCTCACACCCGCGGAGGACGCCATGACCAGATTCCTGCCCCGGACGAACCTGCCCGACATCTTCCAGGCGTTCGAAACCGAGTGGCCCTTCGGCGAACCGCACACGATGCGTCTCGAGACCTACCGCGACGAGAACGAGTTCGTGATCCGGTGCGAGCTGCCCGGCGTGGACCCGGGCGAGGACATCCACATCAACGTCGAGGGCAACCAGCTCAAGATCGAGGCCGAGCGCAAGCACGAAGAACGCACCGAGCAGCACAGCGAGTTCCACTACGGTTCGTTCAGCCGGACCCTGCTGCTGCCGACCAGCTGCAACACCGACGACATCGGAGCCGAGTACGAGGCCGGCATCCTCACCGTGCGCATCCCGCGCCGGGAAATCGAGCAGCGCAAGGAAATCCCCATCGCGCGCAAGGGAAAGTGACCTACCGGCGGTTACCCTCCGCACCGACGCGCGAAGCGAGCCTGGAACTCAAGCGTCTGGTCGAGCTGCTCGCTTCGCCGCCGTGCGGAGGGTGGCGCGCATGATGGCCTTGACGAACGGCTGCACCGTGCGCCAGTACAGCGCGAAGATCCGGCGGGTGATCGGGTCGTCGAGCGTGGTGCGGACGTCGTAGGTGGCGAGGCTGCCGCCGCGGCCGTAGGGGCGAACGGAGAACGCGGTAGCGATCTTGCCGCGACCGGGTCTTCCGTACCCCGCGAACTCCGCGGCCGAGATCTGCTCCATCCGCACGATCGGCGTCCAGAACCGCCCCACCGCACCGAAGACCACCTCGCGGCCCGGCTGCTCCCCCAGCAGCACCCACTCACCGCTGGCGCAAAGGTCGTCGAAGGTGAGCCGCGTCGGTTTCCGTGGTGGGACGCGACGCTTGATCCGCTCGGGCAGACCCCGCATCCACCAGGCGAGATCCGCGATCCGCGAGTGGATGGCGAGCAGGTCCAGATGGCGCAGCGCCTGGTACACCGCCTCCGGCGGAGCATCGACCACGACGTGCTCGACCGCACCGACGTCGCAGCGCGGTGCGAAGTCGTCGATCGTCACCGAGCGCTCGGTGACCTCCCACGTCGCCGATTCGACGCCGGGAGGATGCGTCCGCGTCTCGTCAGTCTTGTCGCCCATGTGCTCGCTCCTCGCCTCTGTGTTGGGAGGGCATTGCCGACCGTGGGGCACCCACCGCCGCCCTGGTAGAGGCGATGGTCACGAGCTCAGCCGCCCAGTTCGCGGAGGAGGGGATCGCCCAGCACGCGCGGTTCGAGGCGGATGCGCGCATCCGGGATCCGCACCCCGCTGCCGGTGGCGATCACGGGGTTGAGGTCGGCTTCGACGACCTCGGGCAGCAACTCGGCCAGCCGCGCGGTGCGCAGCAGCACGTCGACCACGGCGTCGGTGTCGAGCGGTTGACCGGCCTCGGGGCCGAACAGCCCGGGGGCGGCACGCAGCTCGTCGAGCATCTCGCGGGCATCCCGGGTCGTCAGCGGGACCAGCCGCCGGCTGCGGTCGGCGATCAGATCGGTGTCAGTTCCGCCCATGCCGAACACGATCACCGGCCCGAACGAGGGTTCGCTGAGCACACCGACGAGGAATTCCCGCCCCGGTTCCGCCATCGGTTGCAGCACGGCGCCGCGGAACCGGGAGCCGAAGAGGAAGCGCAGACGCGCCCACTCAGCGCGCAGGTCGGCGACCGTGGACACGTCGAGCACCACTCCGCCGGCTCGGGCCTTGTGCAGGAGTCCGTTCGCGCTGGCCTTGAGGGCGACGCTGCCGCCCAGTTCGCGGAACGCGGTGAGGGCTTCGGCCTCGGTGCGGCACAGCGTCGTGGGCACCACCGGCAGGCCGAACGAGGTGAGCAGTTCCTGCACGGCCTCGGGTTCCAACCAGTCGCCACCGGGCGACCGGTCCAGCGCCGCGACCACCGAGGCGCGCGCGGCCGTGACGTCGATGCTCGCGAGATCCGGCACCGCACCGCGCGGTCGGGCCAGCCAGGTCGCGTATCCGACGACGTCGGCCAGCGCCCTGGCGGCGAGCACGGGATCCGCGAACACCGGAACCTGAGAAGTCCCGGCGGGGAGCGGCCGGACCGATTCCTGCTGACCGGGTCGCACCACCAGCACGGGTTTGTCGCACCCGGCGGCACGGGCTCGGGCCACGGCTCCGGCGAGTGCTTCCCCCGGATCGCCGATCGCAGTGCGCAGGACCGGCACGACGAGTGCGTGCACCGCCGGATCTCGCAGGACGATCTCCAAGCTCGATCCGAAGGTCGCCGCGTCGATGGTCGCCGTGGTGTCCACCGGGTTGTGCACGCTGGCCTGCTCCGGCAGCAGATCCGCGAGTTCTCGTTGCGCCTGCGGGAATTCCGCGAACTCGAGTCCGACCCGTGCGCAGGCGTCCGCGGCGAGGATGCCCAGCCCGCCCGCGTTGCTGACCACGGCCACCCGCGGCCCCGCAGGCAGCGGTTGCCAGCTGAGCAGGCCTAGCACCGCGACGAGTTCTTCCAGGTCGTCGACGCCGATCGCACCGGTCTGCCGCAGCAAGGCATCCCGGGTGCTGCTGGGCGTAGCGGTCGCCGCGGTGTGCGAAAGAGCGGCGCGTTGCGCGACCGGACTGGTGCCGCTGCACAGGACCACCAACGGCTTGGACCGACCGATGCGCCGCGCGAGCCACGAGAACTTCCGGGGATTGCCGAAGGACTCCAGGTAGAGGACACCGACCTCGGTGCGTGCGTCGCGCTCCCACCACAGCAGCACGTCGTTGCCGCTCACGTCGTATTTGTCCCCTGTGGACACCAGGGTGGACACGCCCAGTCCGGCAGCCCTCAGCCTTTCCAGCAATGCGATCCCCACGCCGCCGGATTGCGTGGCCACACCCACCGCGCCCGCCGGGATCCCGGCTGCGCTGAACGTCGCGTCCAACCGGACCTGCGGGTCGGAGTTGACCAGCCCGAGGCAGTTCGGTCCCACCAGCCGCATCCCCCAGCGGCGCGCTGCGGTGAGCAGTCCGTTGGCGATGTCCGGGCGTCCGGTGATCCCCGCTGTCACGACCACGAGGGCTCGCACACCGCACCGACCGCACTCCTCGGCAACGGCGGGAACGCTCTCGGCGGGCACGCACAACACCGCGAGTTCCGGAGGTTGCGGGATGTCGGTCACCGACCGCACAGCTGCCACGCCGTGGATCTCACCGCCACTGCGGTTGACCGCGTGCACCGTTCCCGTGTAGCCACCACGAATAATGTTGAGCAGCAAGGCGTTCCCGACCGATGACGTCCGGTGGCCAGCACCGACGACGACCACCGAAGCCGGGCTGAGCACCCGCCGCAGGCTTGCGACGTCCGCGATCCGCTCGCGGTCACCGACCTTGGCCTGGTACGGCTCACCGGCGTCCAGCGCGACCTTCACCTGGTAGCTCGGGCCGTCAAGGTGCGCCTCGTGCGGCAGGCCGCTGTCCCGCAACACCTGGAGCATGGCCGAGTTCTCCGCCAGGACCTCGGCGAGGAACGACCGGACGCCGCGCTGCCGAGCCGCCACGACCAGGTGCTCCAGCAGCAGAGTCGCCACTCCGCGTGCGTGGCGGGCGTGCTCGACCACGAAGGCGACCTCGGCCACTTCCGGGAGCACGAGTTCGAAGTGGCCGACACCGATCAGGCGCTCCCCCTCGAACGCGCCCAACGCCACCACGTGCGCACCACCGGGCTCCACCAGTCCCCGCAAGAACTTGCTGATGCTGGTCGCCGACGGCGTACCGAAGAACCGGAGGTAGCGGTCCTCCGCCGACAGCGCGCCGTGCAGGCGTTCGAGCTCGGCGAGGTCCTCACGGTCCAACGACCGAACGGCGACGACACTGCCATCGGCCAACACCGCACGCACGACCTGCGCGTCCGCCCGGGGATTCGCCCCGCTACCTGCCGTTGACACCGGACCGGCTCCTCTCACCCGAGTCCGCTCGTGAGAAGGGCGCTCCACCTCGGTTGCGACGATAGGGCCCATCTGCTCTACCAGCACGGTGGCCGGGATTGCCAGCGTGGTCGACGTCGGGGCGCGCAGCGATGCCCCGACGTCGAGGGGGATTCCCGTGGGGCGAGACGCGTTCGTCGAATGGGGGCAGCGGTTCGGCCACGACGAGACCGAGGTCCTCGGGCAGCTGAACGCGGCGGCCGGGCGGCACGAGCGGATCAGCCCAGACGACCTGCGCGGTATCGCCGATGAGTTCAGGCGTCCGGTAGCCGCCGTCGCCGGTTCTGCGGGGTTCTACGCGGACTTCACCGGTCCGCGCGGTGCTCGCCACATCAGGATCTGCGCGGGCACCTCGTGCTTCGTCTCAGCCGGAGGTCACCCCACGTCGGTGGCCGAAGCGGCGCTCGGCGTCGACGCTGGGCACGTCAGCACCGACGGCTCGGTGTCGTTGGCCGAGGTCCGCTGCCTGGGCTGCTGTCACGCCTCACCGGCCGCGCTCGACGGGGACACCCCGATCACCGGCCCCGACCTGGGCGGGAAGTTGCGCGGCGACGGGCATCCCGGCAGCTCGGATGCTGCGATCCCGTTCCACGTCGCGAGTCGCGAAGCCATCGCGCTCGCGGGTCTGACCGGGGCGGAAGGCTCGTGGCAGGCGTGGCCGCGGGTCGTCAGCACCGGGATCCCGGCCTCGGTTCGCGCGGAGGTCGCGCTCGCCGGTCTGCGCGGCAGGGGCGGTGCGGAGTTCCCGGTCGCGGACAAGTGGCGCGCCGCTTCCCGCGGTCCCGCGCCGCGGTTCGTCGTGGCCAACGGCGACGAAGGAGATCCCGGCTCGTTCTGCGACCGGCTGCTGCTGGAGAGCGATCCGTCCCGCGTCCTGGAAGGGCTGGCCATCGCAGGGTTCGCGGTCGGTGCGAACCGCGGCGTGGTGTTCGTCCGGTCCGAGTACCCGCTCGCGGTGGTGCGGATGCGGCAAGCCGTCGAGGCTGCCCGCGCCGCAGGGCATTTCGGCCCGGGCGTGCACGGGTCCCGGTTCGACTTCGACGTCGAGGTCGTTCAGGGCGCGGGCTCTTACGTCGCCGGTGAGGAAACAGCGCTGCTGCACGCCGTTCAGGGCTTCCGCGGCAGTGTCCGGCCCCGGCCGCCCTACCCGACCGAGTCCGGGCTCGGCGGCCGTCCCACCGCGGTCAACAACGTCGAAACGCTCGCGGCAGTGCCGTGGGTGCTGCGGCACGGCGGCGCTGCCTACGCCCAGCTCGGCAACGGGATCGAGACCGGCACCAAGCTGGTGTGCCTGAGCCAGCGGTTCCGTCGTCCCGGCGTGTACGAGGTCGAGTTCGGCGTTCCGCTGCGCTACCTCGTCGAAGCCCTCGGCGGTGGCCTCGAACCCGGATACCGGCTGCGCGCCCTGCAGGTCGGCGGGCCGCTCGGCGGTTTCCTGTCGCCCGACGACCTGGACGTCCCGCTGTTCGCCGCCGCGCTCGCCGATGCCGGGGTGGCGCTGGGGCACGGGAGCCTCGTCGCAGTCGACGACCAGATCACCGCACGGGAGCTGCTCCGGCACGTGTGGCGCTTCGCCGACGCCGAGAGCTGCGGCGCCTGCACACCGTGCCGCGTCGGCACACGCCGCGGCCGCGAGCTCGCCGACCACTTCCCTACCCGATCGGATCAGGTCCTGTCACAGCACGAGAAGCTGTTGGAAGCGATGGGCGTCGGGAGCCTGTGCGCGTTCGGCCGCAACGTTCCCGGTGCCGTGCGCAGCCTGTTCCGCGTCTACAGCGATGAGCTCCGTTCCGGAGAACGCTGATGCGCGTGACGATCGGGCGGACGGCTGTGGACGTCGCGGACGGCGCCACCGTCCTGGACGCCGTGCGCGCCAGCGGCGCAGAGCTGACCTCCCTCTGCTACGACGACCGGCTGTCCCCGCGCAGTTCCTGCCGCACCTGCCTGGTCCGCGCAGCGGGCCGGATCGTCGCCGCCTGCTCCACACCAGCGGCCGAAGGGATGCACGTGGACCTCGACGATCCCACCGCCCAGCGGGCGGCCAAGGCCGCGGTCGAGCTGATGGTCTCCGAACTCCCCGCGAGAGCGCTGGAAATCCCGCCCGAACGCAGCGAACTGGTCCGGGCCTGCGCTCGCTTCGGCATCACGGCGAGCAGTTTCACCGGCGCCGGGCACGATCACGGCACCGACCACTCCCACCCCTACGTCAAGCTCGACCGCGACCTGTGCATCGCCTGCGGGCGATGCGTGGCGATGTGCGCCGAAGTCCAGGGCACCTTCGCGTTGGAACTCACCGGGCGCGGCTTCGACACCGTCGTAACAGCCGGTGACGGCGGGCCGTGGGTCTCCTCGCCCTGCGTCGGGTGCGGCGGCTGCGTCGACAGCTGCCCCACCGGCGCGCTGTCCGAACCCGGGCTGCTCGACCTCACCCCCATCTCCACGACGACCACGACCACCTGCGGCTACTGCGGCGTCGGCTGCACCCTCGACGTCCACACCCGCAACGGCACCATCGCCGCCATCACACCGACGCACGGCGCACCGGTCAACCGCGGCCACGCCTGCATCAAGGGCCGCTTCGCGCACACCTTCACCAGCGCCGACGACCGCCTGACCGCACCGCTGTTGCGACGCGACGGCCGCCTGGTCGAAGCGAGCTGGCACGAAGCCCTCACCGAAACCGCCCGGCAGCTGACGGAGATCAGGGACCGGAACGGCCCCGACTCCATCGCCGTGATCTCCTCCGCCCGCGCCACCAACGAGGAGAACTACCTGGCCCAGAAGTTCGTCCGGACCATCATCGGCACCAACAACATCGACAACTGCTCACGCCTGTGCCACGCCCCCTCCGCCGCCGGACTCACCGCATCCTTCGGGCTCGCCGGTGGCACCAACCCGCTCGACGACCTCGACCACGCGGACTGCGTGCTGCTCGCCGGCGCGAACCCCACCGAGGCGCACCCGGTCGTCGGCGCCCGGATCAAGCAGCGAGTCCTGGCCGGAGCCCGGCTCGTCGTGATCGATCCCCGCCGCACCGAACTCGCCGCGCTGGCCGACGTCCACCTGCAGGCCCGGCCCGGATCCAACGTCGCCGTCTTCAACGCACTGGCCCACCAACTGCTCGAGGACGACCTGGTGGCGCACGACTTCCTGGCGCAGCGCACCACCGGACTCGACGAACTCACCGACCTGCTCCAGGACTACGCGCCGAACACCGCCGCCAACATCGCTGATGTTCGGTCAGCCGATTTGATCTGCGTCGCCAGGGTTTTCGGCCGCGCTCAGCACCCCGTCATCATCTACGGGCTGGGCGTCACCGAGCACGCCCACGGCACCGACGGCGTGCGCACCCTCGCCAACCTGGCCATCCTGCGCGGCTCAGTCGGCACCTCCGGCGGCTGCGGGATCCTCCCGCTGCGCGGGCAGAACAACGTCCAGGGCGCATCGGACATGGGCGCCCTCCCCGACGTCCTGCCCGGCTACCAGCCCATCACCGACTCCTCGGTCCGCGCCCGCTTCGCAGCCGCGTGGGGGCATCCGATCCCGGAACGCCCCGGCCTGCGCATCCCTCAGATGTTCGACGCCGCGATCGCCGGCGAAGTGCGGGCGCTGTACGTCATCGGCGAGGACGTCGCGCAGAGCGACCCGAACTCCGGCCACGTCCGCGCCGCGTTGCAGGCGTGCGATCTCGTGGTCTGCCACGACCTCTTCCGCTCCCGGACCGCCGAGCACGCCGACATCGTCCTTCCCGCGGCCTCTTTCCTGGAGAAGAACGGCACCTTCGTCAACTTCGACCGCCGCTTCCAACGAGTCCGGCCCGCCCTCGCACCGCCTGGAAGCGCGACGACGGACTTCGACATCCTGCACCACCTCGCCCACGCCATGGGAACGGATCTCGGCTGCCCCGAACCGGCCGACGCGCTCGCCGAATGTGCGTCCCTCACACCGGCTTTCGCCGGCCTGTCCCACCAGCGGCTCGACGCGGAAGGCCCGCTGCACTGGCCCTGCCGCTCGCCCGACCACCCCGGTGAGGCAGTGCTCTACCTGGACCGGTTCGCCACCCCGGACGGCCGGGCAGCACTAGCCGCACGCCCCTACCTCCCGCCCGGCGAACAACCCGATGCGCAGTTCCCGCACCTGATGGTCACCGGACGCCGCCTGGTCCACTACAACACCGGATCCATGACCCGCCGCACCGACAACACCGAACTGGTACCGGCCGAAACCCTCGAACTCCACCCCGTCGACGCCGCGCAGCTGGGCGTGGCAGAAGGCACGGCCGTGACCGTCGCCAGCCGTTGGGGCCGCACCACCCTGACCGCCCACCTCAGCGGGGACGTCGTACCGGGGCAGGTCTTCGCGGCGTTCCACTTCCCCGACGCGGCGCTGAACGACCTCACGTCGCCCCACGTCGACGCGGTCACCGGATGCCCCGAGTACAAGGTCACCGCAGTGCGCGTGCAGCCCGCCGAGCCGTAGCCCCGATCCCGGATCGAGGTCGATCGCCCCTCCCGCAGTCCCGTCGCCACCGGCACAGTGGACATCGCAGGCTCCCTCAGCAGCGACCGTTGAGCTCGGGAGGGCAGATGCAAGCCCAGGACATCATGTCGCGGCCGGTGGTCACCGTCCACGACTTCGACTCGATCCGGACCGCGGCCGCGGTTCTGGCAGAGCACGGCTTCACCGCCGTGCCGGTGACCGGTGAAGACAAGCGTCTTATCGGGATCGTCACCGAGGCCGACCTGATCCGAGGCGCGATTCCGCACGATGCCCGCAGCGCCGTCCGCGACGAGCCGCGCAGCGCACCGCCGGCCGTCGTCGACCAGGTCATGACGAGGAAGGTCCGCACGGCTGCGCCGGACACCGACTGCGCCGACATCGCCGAGATGATGCTCAAACACGACCTGCGCGCCGTACCCGTCGTGCAGAACCGCGTCGTCGTCGGCATCGTCACCAGACGCGACCTCATGCGTGGACTCACCCTGGACGACATCGAGATCGGCCGCATCATCCGCCGCAACCTCGATCGCTGCGGGGGATTCGAGGACTGGCCGGTGCAAGTGCGCCACGGCGCAGTGGTGATGACAGACCCGGTCCGCGCCCCGTCCCGCCACCACGTCGCCCGTGCGCTGGCGCTAGCAGCCCCGGGGACGCGCCAGGTGACGGTGGTCGAAGGCCCCGCCCGCTCGTAGCCGCTGCGCTCCCCGGAGGTGACCGCGAAAACCCAAGAGATCCCGGCCCCGCCGCCTGTGCACACGAGAACGCCCACCACAGGGCAACGGTGATCCCCGCCGGAAACCAGGGAAACCGCACGCGAGTGATGAGCCAGCCATGTCCGAACCCCACGCACCCGGCCATCCGGTCGTGCACCAAGCCCGAACCTGGTACGAACCTGCCCTGCTGGCGGTCACGACTGCCGCGCTGCTGGCCGGTATCACCGCCTGGGCGGTCGGTAACTCCGGTGCGGCCGATGTGGCATGGGCGGTCGGCACCGCGATTGCGATCGCACCGGCGCTCGGGTGGCTGGTCCAGGCCCTGCGGCAGGGCAGGACCGGGGTCGATCTCATCGCGGTGCTCTCGCTGGGCGGCACTCTGGCCGTGCACGAGTACCTGGCCGGAGCGCTGGTCGCGGTCATGCTGGCCTCCGGGCGGGCGCTGGATTCCGCGGCGCAGCGCCGGGCCGCCCACGACCTCCGCGCGTTGTTGGAGCACGCGCCCCGCTTCGCCCGCCGGCACACCCCCAGTGGGCTCGAAACCGTCGCAGTGGACCAGATCCGCGCCGATGACGTGCTGCTGGTCGCTCCCGGCGAAGTGGTCCCCGTCGACGGTCGGGTGGTCAGCGACCGCGCCGTGCTCGACGAGTCGGTGCTGACCGGGGAGGCGGTCCAGGTTGAGCGGGCCGCCGATGCTCCGGTGCGCAGCGGGGTCGTCAACGCCGGTGGCGCCTTCGACCTGCGCGCTGAGGCCTCCGCTGCGGACAGCACCTACGCCGGGATCGTGCGGTTGGCGCAGCAGGCCGACGCGGAGCGCGCACCGGTCGTCCGGATCGCAGATCGGTACGCGACGTGGTTCCTGCCCTTCGCGCTGCTGGTGGCCGGGGCGGGCTGGCTGCTCGACGGCACGCCCGTCGGCGCCGTTGCGGTCCTGGTGGTGGCGACACCGTGCCCGCTGCTGCTGGCCGTGCCGGTGGCAGTCGTATCCGGTATGTCGCGGGCGTCCCGGATCGGCGTGATCGTCCGCGACGGTGCGGCGTTGGAGGACCTCGGCCGGGCCAGCACCGCGATCCTGGACAAGACCGGAACCCTGACCTCGGGGCGCCCGACGGTCATCGACGTCGTCGCAGCGCCCGGTCACAGCGCCGCAGAGGTGCTCCGGCTCGCGGCGTCCCTGGACCAGGCATCGCCGCACGTGCTTGCCGAAGCCATCGTCGAGCACGCCCGACAGCGGAACCTCGCCCTGACACCACCGCACGCCGCGCACGAGCAACCAGGCCGTGGAATGACCGGAGTCGTCGGTGGAAAACGCGTCGAAGTCGGCAAGCTCGAGCTCCCACCCGACCGGCCGGCCTGGACCGATGCCGCGCTGAACCGGGCGATGCTCGATGCCGCGGCCATCGCCTGGGTCCGCTGCGAGGGCGACCTGCTGGGCGCCGTGCTGCTGCACGATCCGATGCGCAGGGACGCGCCCATCACGCTCAGGAGACTTCGGCAGTCGGGACTGCGCCGACTCGTCATGCTCACCGGGGACCGTGCCGAACCCGCCCGGGAAGTCGCCACCGTGCTGGGGCTGGACTGGGTGCACGCCGAACGCACACCGGCGGAGAAGGTCGCGTGCGTGCGCGCGGAGAGCGAAGCGGCCACCACCGTCATGGTCGGCGACGGCGTCAACGATGCCCCCGCGCTGGCGGCAGCCTCCGTCGGGGTCGCGATGGGTGCTCGCGGGTCCACCGCGTCCTCGGAGGCTGCCGACGTCGTGCTCACCGCCGACCGGCTCGACAGGTTGGCCGACGCCATGAGCATCGCCCGCCGCTCGACGGCGATCGCCGTGCAGAGCGCTGCCGCCGGCATGGTCCTGTCGATCATCGCGATGGGCTTCGCCGCAGCCGGCTGGCTGCCCCCGGCAGCAGGTGCGCTGCTGCAGGAGGGCATCGACGTGGCGGTCATCGGCAATTCGCTCCGGGCCTTGCGCGGCGGACGTCGTCACGGGCAGCGCGTACCACCTTCGACGGAGGAACTCCTGCACCGCTTCGCGACCGCGCAGGACGAGCTGCGCGAAACCCTCCACCTAATCCGCGACACCGCAGCGCTCGTCACCGAATCCGCTGGGTTGGCAAAAGCCCTGTCCGCACTGCGCCGCACCTCGGAGTTCCTGGACCAGCAGCTGATCCCGCACGAACAAGCGGAGGAAGCCCGGCTCTACCCCGCGCTGGCCGGCCCGCTGGGCAGCCCGGACGCGACCGCGACCATGAGCCGCATGCACGCCGAGATCGACCGGCTCAGCCGCCGAGCCGCCGCCCACCTGGCGTTGGCCGAATCCCACGGCCAGATCGGCGACGACCAGGTCGAAGACCTGCTCGCCACCCTGTACGGGCTGAACGCCGTGCTCCGCCTCCACTTCACGCAGGAGGAGGAAAACTACTTCGCGCTCACCGACCGCTCCGTGGGTCGCTGAACCTGCACCCCCAGCTGTGGCTTAGAACTGCTGGCGGCGGGTCCACTTCGGTCCTACGACCTCCCATTCCTTGGCCCAGGAACGGGATGCCAGTGCCTCTCCTGCAGCTCGGACGCAGGCGACGAGCGCGATGCACAGCACCTCTCCCGACACCAAGGCCCCGAATGCCGACCCGGTGGCCGACCCGCGGATCTGGCGTTCGCTCAGCGGAGGTGCCGAGAGCCGGTCCGAGGTGTCGACCCACACCTGGATCGCGCTGCCCACGTCGGTGCTCGGCGCCACCGCGGCCGTCGCGAAGTGCGGAGTTCCGTCCGCCCCAGTCCAGCGCACCTCGGCCGAGTAGTGCTGGGGCTTGACGTCGGGAGCGGTCCCGACTGCGTCGGCAATGGGAGGGTTGAGCACGGTCGCGTCGACCTGGTGCCGCGTGGCAGCGGCGGCTGCGGCAGCGCGCGAGGCCGCGTCGTACGACGTCTCCCCCACCACGACCGCCACCACCGGGACACCGAGGATGGCGAAGAGGACCAGTCCGAGAACCAACGTGGCGACGACCTTGTCCAAGCGGCGCCGCAACGGATTCGACGTCAGCCCCATCGCTCGCGCACACCAGCGAAGATTCATCGGATGCTCCTGGAACGGACTGATTCCAGGCTGTTCGCTTCGCGGTTCCCGCTTAAGAGTCCTTCGTCCCAGCAAACCGTCAGCTCCGCTCGGAACCGGGCGGCCGCCCCTCGTCGAGTGCCCACCGCCGCAGCAGAACTTCGGACCGTTCCTGCTCTTCGAGCGCGAAGTCCGCGGCGATCAGCGCGTTTCGCAGCTTCGGGACCCAGTACCGCCGCAACATGCGCACCCGCTGCCGGGTCGTGGCGATCTCGGCGCGGACGAGCCGCAACGCCGCGCGGTCAGCGGCGTGCCGCAGCGCGACGTCGAGCGCGGCGTCGTGCGCTTCTGCCGCTTCGATCATCGCCGGACCGCACGGGACCGAGGTGCGGTCGTGGGGTGGCGGGGTGCGGCTGGTGCCGACCGGGTAGCGCACCCCCATCGACGCCGTCCAGTGCACGGACACATCAGTCGTCGACCCCGGATCCGCCATGCGCAGCCCGTCTCGGCCACCGAGCAGGACCGCGCGGAGCAACCAGTCTTCGGCTGCTGCCGCCGACCGCGCCCAGTCCCGGCCGCTGGCTTCCGCGCGTGCTGCCAACCGGTGCTCCTCTTGCTGCAGGGCCCGCATCTTCTGGTCCAGCAGGGCAGCGCCTCGTTCGGCGACCTCCAGCCGTCGGCGCAGCCGCATCCGACCTGCGCGCCCAGGGGGAATCCTGATCTCGGCCACGATGATCACCCGGCTCGGTGAAGGTCGACGAGGTCGCCCGGCAGCATGGTCAGCTCGCGGTCCGGTAGGTGCAGGAGCACCTGCCAGGCGCGGTCGAGCGTGTCGTCGAAGTTGCGGGACTCGTCCGGGCGCTGGGCGACCAGGTCGCGCCGGAACGCTTCCTCGAACTCGAGGTAGGCCCGGTCGGTCCGGCTCAACGCCGTCGCCCCGATCAGGTCGGAGAGCTCCCGCACCTGTCTGGCCCGCGCGAGCGCTGCGACGAGCTGCGCGGCCACCGGCAGGTGGTCCGCGCGAGTGCGGTTCGGGCCCGCTCCGGCGCGCATGAGGCGGGACAGCGAGGACAGCGGATCGATCGGCGGGTAACCGCCCCGATCCCGCGACAGCACGACCTGACCTTCGGTGATGTAGCCGGTCAGGTCGGGTACGGGGTGGGTGATGTCGCCGCCTGGCATGGTGAGCACGGGCAGCACAGTCACCGATCCCGCCCGGCCCCGGATCCGGCCGCACCGCTCGTAGACCGCCGCCAGGTCGCTGTAGAGGTAGCCGGGGTAGGCGCGGCGCCCCGGGATCTCGCCCCGCGCCGCGGAGATCTCGCGGAGGGCCTCGGCGTAGCTGGTCATGTCGCTGAGCACGACGAGCACGTGCCGACCCGCGTCGAAGGCCAGCTCCTCGGCGATGGTCAGCGCAAGCCTCGGGGTGAGGATCCGCTCGATCACCGGATCGTCGGCGGTGTTGACCAGCAGCGCGAGCTCGCCGGCGGCGGACCGGCGGGCTAGGGCGTCGCGGACGTACGCGACGTCACTATGGGTCAGGCCCATGCCGGCGAACACCACAGAGAACGGCTCACCTCCGGCGGTGGCTTGCGCCGCGATCTGCGTCGCCAGCTCCAGGTGCGGCAGGCCCGGCGGGGAGAACACCGGCAGCTTCTGTCCGCGCACCAAGGTTGTCAGTGCGTCCACTGCGGACAGTCCGGTGAGCACTGGTTCGGCCGGGGGTTCGCGGTGCACCGGGTTGATCGGCGCGCCCGTCACATCGGCCAGCCGTGCGCCGAACACCGGCGGTCCGCCGTCGACGGGGTCGCCGCGTCCGTTGCAGACGCGTCCCAGCCACGCCGGTCCGACCGGGATGCGCAGCGGTTCACCGGTGAACTCCACCTGGGTTCCGGCGGTGTCCATCCCGGCAGTGCCCTCCAGCACCTCGACGACGGCCAGCTCCCGGTCGGCCTCCAGCACCAGGCCGTGCCGGACCTCCCCGGTGGCCAGCTGGATCCGCGCGAACTCGTCCCAGCCAACGCCGTGCACACCGGTGACGACCACCAGCGGGCCGCGGAGCTCGCGGATCCCGGTGTACTCGACGCGCGGCCCGGCGGTCACGGCGCCATCTCCTGCAGCTGGGCGAGCACTGCACCGCACCGGCGCACGGCTTCCGCGGCGTCGTGCGGGCCGACCTCTTCCCGCACCCGCGCCAGGGGCGCGAAGTCGAACTCCTCGACCTCTTCGGCGGCAACCCCTTCGGCCACCAGGTGTTGACACTCATCGACGACCGCCAGCACGCCTTCGACCAGTGCCACCGCTTTCTCCAACGGACAGAAGGAGTCCGATGTGGACAGAGCGTTCTGCTGCAGGACCGCTTCGCGCAGCAACCGCCCGCCGAGCAGCACCATCCGCTCCCGCTCCGGCAGGGCACCGACCCCGACGAGCTCGGCGAACTCGGCCAGCCGATCGGACTCGGCGAGCAGGTCCACCACCCGGGCACGACGCCGCGACCACCCCGGATCACCGAACCGCTCCTGGTGGTGCGCCACGAGTTCGGCATCGCGGGAGAACGACTCCGACCACGACACCGCCGGGTAGTGCCGCGCGTAGGCAAGATCTCGGTCGAGCGCCCACCGGCACCGCACGAACCGCTCCGTGTGTACGGTCACCGGCTCCGTGACGTCCCCGCCCGGCGGGGACACCGCGCCCAGGATGGTCACCGACCCCGCAGATCCACCGAGCGCGTCGACGGCCCCGGCCCGCTCGTAGAACGCCGCCAGCGCCGACGCCAGATCGGCGGGATAGCCCTCCTCGGCGGGAAGTGCCCCGGTGCGGGAGGCGAACTCGCGCAGCGCTTCGGCCCAGCGGGAGGTGGAATCGGCGATGACCACCACGTCGTGGCCCATGTCGCGGAAGTGCTCGGCGACGGTCACCCCGGTGTAGATGCTGGCTTCCCGGGCCATCATCGGCATGTTCGAGGTGTTGGCGATGACCACCGTGCGGTCGGCGAGCCGACCACCGGTGCGAGGGTCTTCGAGCGCGAACAGCTCGGCGACGATCTCGGCCATCTCGTTACCGCGCTCACCGCAGCCGACGTAGACGATCACGTCGGCGTCGCACCACTTGGCCACCTGCTGCAGCAGCACGGTCTTGCCCGTGCCGAAACCTCCCGGAACCCCAGCGGTGCTGCCCCGCGCGACGGGGAACAGCACGTCCAGCACGCGCTGTCCCGTGCGCAGGGGCCCGACCTCCTCGCGCCGACCCCGGTGCGGGCGAGGACGGCGCACCGGCCAGTCGGTCCACAGGCCAACCGGTGCACCGTCGACCTTCGCGATCACGGCGTCCTGCGGCTGTTGGCCCTCAGCCAGCTCCTGCACCACGCCTGCGATGCCCGGCGGCACGAGCACCCGGTACTCCGGCGGCCCGATGTCCCGCACGACGCCGAGCAGGTCTCCCGCTGCCACGCGGTCACCCACCACCGTTCGCGGCTCGAACTGCCACGTTCTCCTCGCCTCGGTCTGGGCTGCGCCCGCGACCAGGAACGTCGGCGCTGTGGACAGGGGGCGCAGCAGTCCGTCGAAGACGTTGCCCAGCAGGCCCGGGCCGAGATGGGCGACCAGCGGTGTTCCCCTCGGCAGCACCGGTTCGCCGGGCGCGAGCCCACCGGTGTACTCGTAGGCCTGCACAGTGACGACTCCATCGCGGATCGCCACGACCTCTCCCGGCAGACCTGCGGGGCCGAGCGCGACCAGCTCCGACATCGCGACCGGTCCCAGCCCTTCGACCTCCACCAGCGGCCCGGTGACCCGCCTGATCCGCCCTGCGCTCATGGCGTCCACAGCCGTTCCACGTCGGCACCCAGTTCCTCGACCGCACGTGCCGCGGCCGTGCGGAAGCTGAGGTCCACCAGGCGTCCCGGCACCCGCCCGATCACGCCGCCACCGGGTGCGTCGACCACCTCTGCTTCGCCGCCGAGGGCCGATCGCGCCCTGCTCCGCAACCGATCCCGCAGCGCCTGGTCGTCCCGCTGGGAAAGTCGTGCGGTGACCTCGGCGATCAGTTCCTCGAAGACCTCGCGCTGCGCGGCCAGCTCCACCGCCCGTTCGGAGCGGCGGCGGCGAGCTTCGTTCGCACTGCGTGCGGCTGCGGCATCCTCGTGACCTCGCGCAACCGCTTCGTCGACGGCAGCGCTGCTGGCCTCCCGCGCATCGGCGATCAAGGTTTCGGCTTCCCGGCGGGCGTCGAGCAATTCCGCGTCGGCCTCGCGCCGCGCTCGAGCGATCACGCCATCGCGCAGCGGGACCAGCGCATTCCGCATCGGGGCGGTCATGGCGGAAGCACCACGACGAGGGGTGATGCGCGCCCGTCCAGCCGCTCGCCGAGTACCTCGGCAGCGGTCGGCGTCAAGATCACCACTGCGACGCCGTCGTCCAGCCCCTCCCACGACCGCTGCACGGACGGTGCGTCTTCCGCCGCCAGGACGACGACTCCGGCGAGGCGCCAGCCCTGCACCTTCAGCTGTTCTCCGATCGCCACAACGGTTCCCACGGCGGTCACGCCTTGCCGATGAGGATGACCGACACGATCAACCCGTAGATGGCGATTCCCTCGGCCAGACCGACGATGACCATGGCCCGGCCGAACAGCTCGGGCCGCTCGCTGAGCGCGGCCAACGCCGCCGCACCGGTGTAGGCCACGGCGATTGACGCACCGATCGACGAACCCGCGACCGAGATCGCCGCGCCGAGCAGCGCAGCCCAGTTTCCGCTCGACGGGTCGGGCGGAACCGCTGCGGGAACGGCCTCTGCAGCACCACCCGTCAGCACCGCGATCAACACCACCACGGCCGCCAACAACAGGACCGCGTCGAGGGCGAGGAAGACCCCCAACACCGCGCGGCCCTTGCGCCGCAGCAGGAGCAGCGCGCCGAACACCGCCACCAGAAACACGGGCAATCCCAGCAACCAGGCGATCACGGCGCCTCCTCTGACCAGTCCTCCACCGGCACGTGCCAGGGCTGAAAAGGCCTGCCCTCGACGGCGAAAACGCGCGAGAACAGCTCGTAGAACTCCAGGCGCAGGGCCTGGATCCCGGCCACCAGCGCCTCCAGCGCGAAGGCGAGGGCGTTTCCTACCGCGAAGAGACTGATCGCCCCCAGCGCCCCCAGCGGACCCGCTCCGAACAGCGCAACGGTGCCCTGCCACACCAACCAGCCCAGCGCGGCGTGGGTGAGACCGAAAGCGGCCAACCGCGCGAACGAAACCAGGTTCGACCCGACGCGGACAACTGCGTCGAACGCCTGCACCCCCGACTGGAGCGCGCCGGCCGCCCCGCCGCTCGTCGTGGCGTAGTACCCGGCACCGGCCAGCAGAACTCCCACGACCGCAATTCCGCCGCCGACGGCGGCCAGCACGCCGCTGGACAGGTAGAGGCCGCCTGCCACGCACCCGATACCGAGGAGCAGAGCCGCTCCGGCGATTCCTGATGAGGCGTAGACGGCGAGCTGCGGACCGCCCTCGCGCCACCGGTTGACGATCGCGACCGCGTACGCCGCCGCGAGCAGCACCGCACCCACGGCGACCGCCGAGGTCAGCAGCAGGATCGGATCGGCCAGCGGTGCCAGCCACAGCACAGGCACCACTCCGGTCGGACCGAAGAACTCCCCGTACAGCAGGCCGAACACCGCACCGGTGACACCGGCACCCGCTACGAACGGCCACGCATGACGCCACTTCGCCAGCCGACCCGGCCACCCGGACGCCAACAGAGCCCCGGCCAGCACCAGCAGGAGGCCGTGCCCGAGATCGCCGAACATCATCCCGAACATCAGAACGTAGGCGACCCCGGCCGGCAACGTCGGATCCACGTCGGGATAGGCGACGGTGCCGTAGGTCCGCACCACGCCGGAGAACGACCGACGCACCGGCCCGCCCGGGCGCAGCGCAGTCGGTGGATCGACACCGCGCGGAGCGGGAAGCGGTACCACCGCGCCACCGATCGCCGCCAGATCTTCGGCCAGTCCGGGCAGATCCGGGCGCGCGCACCACCCGGTCAGCCCGGCCACCGAGCCGCGTCGAACCGCAATCGCCGAGTGGCCTTCGAGCTCCGCCTCACCGGCCATGAGGTCGGCCCGGCCAGCGCGTTCCAGGAGGTCCAGGTCGGGCTGCTGCGCCGCCAACTTCGGCGTGACCTCGCCCCCTCCCGCGCGGTGCAGCCGCTGCTCCGCCTCGCCACCGGGCTCGCCGCCCGGCTCGAACTGGACCACCCCGGCTCCGGCCACCCGCACCAACACCTCGCGGAGCGAATCCACCGGCGCGAGGACGGCCACTCGCTGCATCCGGACCGGCAGCACCGCCTCACGCCAGGACATCGAAGGCCTCCAACAGCCGACCGCCGCGAGCCGAGATCTCCAGCGCAGCCCGCACCTTCCGGGCATCGACCCCTAGCAGCGCCGCGCACCCGACGACGATGTCCGGCCCGAATCCAGTGGTCCGCAACAACTCGCGGCAATCGCGGGCCACCCGATCCCACCAGCGGACCTCCGCCCGCCACAACTCATCCGGATCGTCCACATCGGACATGACCCATCGGGCGTCGCCGTGCAGTCGGGCCCGCAGATCGGTGAACGAACCGGATCCGACGGCATCGGTGCCGAGCAGGACGGCGGCTCGGCGGACCGTCGGTTCCGCCAGCGGCTGTTCTGCGAGGAACCGCTCGCGTGCGAAAAGCAGTGCGGCGCCACCGGCTGCCCAGTCCTGCGCTTGCGGCACGCGCTCGGCCACCCGCACCGCCCACGCGAGCTGCACTCCCACAGCGATCGTTCGGGGAGTCGATCCACCGGGATCGCCCCACGGCGACGCGGCGAGCGCCTGCCGCATCTGTTCTGGGCTCCCCGCCTGAGCCAACCTCGGCCATGACACAGCCAGCGAACCCAGGCGGTACGGCGGAGCCCCCTGCTGCTGGACCTGCTCCACGACGTTGACCACCTCGAACCAGCCCGCCAACGCCCGGACCGACTCCGCACCGTCGCGAGGCAACCACCCGGCCAGCACGCGCAGGTGCCACAGCACCGTCGCAGCCACCGCACGCTCGGCGGCCTCAAGCGATTGACCAGGACGAACCTCGCGCTGGTACGGCCCTGCCGCCAGCTGCTGCAACGCCTCCCCCAATGAAGCGCACGACGCCAGTTCCCGCGCGCCGCCCGCACCCACGCGGCGGCAGAGGATCGATCTGGCTCGCACGCACCCGGCGCTCCACGCCGCGCTCATGTCGTGCTCTCCGGTGATTCACCGAGTGCCGTCAGGGCCACAGCTACGGCTCGTTCGGCCATCGTCGGCATGCGTTCACGGGCGAGAGCCTTCAACTCAGCAGCAGCGCGGTCCGCCGATGCGGCAGTGCGCACCGATTCCGCCGCGGACTGCCGGTACGCCTCGGACACGACCGCTGCGCGCGCCTCGGCCGCCCGCGCCCCGGAATCGGCAACGATCGCGTCCGCCTGCTCCCGCGCCCGCTGCCAAACCAGCGCGGCAGCCTGCCGCCCCGCCGCACGTATCCGCTCCGCCTCGGACTCGGTGTCCGCCAGCAGTTCGAACACCGGTGCCAGCTCGGCGGCCAACTCCGCGACGCGGTCGGCGGGCACGCCTCGACGAGCCGCCGCGCCCGGCGTGCCCGCCGGGCGGAAGCGCTCGAAGAAACGGCGAAGTCGCAGCATTCCGTGTCCCCCTCACACACGGCCCCGCCCCACCGATGGTCGCTCAGACCACCCTCCTGCGCATTCCTCGGACCACCGTTCATCCACCTGTCCGGCCGCGACGGAGGAAGTACTTGCGCAGCTCGTCGGCTCCCCAGACCACTGTGGGGAAGGCGATCAGCAGCAGGAGGTCGTCGGCCGAGGGCGGCGCGGTGCCAAGCAGCACCTGCAACGGCGGTGCGTAGACAAAGACGGCGGCGAGGGCGATCTCCCCCACGATCGCGGCCAGCAGGTAGGGGTTGGACAGCACGCCGACCGAACGCAGCGAGGCGCTCTGGGTGCGAACGGCGAACGCGGTGCCGATCTGACCGGCGATCATGCCGAGGAAGGCCATGGTCGTCGCCTGCTGGTACGCGTGGTGCAGCGGTTGTCCCGGGTCGACGACGGCGCCGGGGTGCCATCCGGCCTTGACCAGCACGTAGAAGAAGCCGCCCATCTGCATGGCCGCCACGACGAGTCCGAGGAAAAGCCACGCGCGCAGGAGCATCGGCGGGCGGATCACCCCTTCCGCCCGGGGTCTGGGCGCCCGCTGCATGATCCCCGGCTCGGCGGGCTCGCGGCTGAGCGCCAGCGCGGGCAGCGTCTCGCTGCCCACGTCGAAGGCGAGTATCTGCAGGATCGTCAGGGGAAGCGGGATCGCACCGCCGCTGAGTGCGAAGACCAGGAACGGCACGGTCTCCGGCGTGGCGTGGGCGAAGATGTAGATGATGAACTTGCGGACGTTGTCGTAGATCCGCCGACCAGCGCGGACCGCGGCGACGATCGACGCGAAGTTGTCGTCGGTGAGCACCATCGTCGCGGCCTCCCGCGCGACGTCCGTGCCGGAACGCCCCATCGCCACCCCGATGTCGGCTCGGTGCAGCGCCGGCGCGTCGTTGACCCCGTCGCCAGTCATGGCGACCACGTGCCCTTGCTCGCGCAACGCGTTGGCGACGTGCAGCTTCGCTTCCGGGGATGCGCGGGCGAAGATGACCTCCGGTTCGCTGCGCAGCAAGGCGTCCAGCTCGACGTCGTACAGCTCGGCGCTGACGACCGCAGGGTGCTCACCGGTGATGCCCACGCGGCGCGCGATCGCCACAGCCGTCTTCGGGTGGTCACCGGTGATCACGATGATGCGGATACCGGCCGTGCGGCAGTGCGCGACCGCCTCGGCGACACCGGCTCGCGGCGGATCCAGCATGGCGACCAGGCCGACGAAGCAGAGCTCGCGCTCGGCGTCGCTTCGCCGGTGCGGCGGCCGCTTCCCAGCCGGCAGCGCGCGCTGCGCCAGCGCCAGGACCCGAAGTCCGTCGGAGGCGAACCGATCGACCTGACCTGTGATGCGGGATCGCTCGGCGGAGTCGAGCGGGACTTCGCTCCCCCGTTCGTCCAGCCAGGAGGTGCACAGCGGGACGAGCGCTTCCGGTGCGCCCTTGGCGTGCACGGCCAGACCGCCGTCGTGCACGTCGATGGTCGACATGAGCTTCAGCTCGGGGTCGAAGTGGAACTGCCAGCGGCGCATCGCTTCGCGCTCGGCCACCGCGGTGTTCACCCCCACCTCGCGTGCCGCCTCGAGGAGCGCGACCTCGGTCGGATCCCCGCTTGGCTGCTCGCCGTCGGACAACCGGGCGTTGTTGCACGCCGCGGCGACGCGGCCCACGGCCCGCACCGCGGAGTCGGGCTCCGGTCGGCCCGTGTTGAGGTCGAGCTGACCGGCAGCCGTCCAGACCGCGGTGGGGTGCATCCTGTTCTCGGTCAGCGTTCCGGTCTTGTCGGTGCAGATGACATCGGTCGAGCCCAGGGTTTCCACTGCGGACAGCCGCTTCACCAACGCCCCGTACGACGAGGCCAGGGCACGCACCGCGACGGCCAGAGCGAGCGTGATGACCGGCAGCAGCCCCTCCGGCACCATCCCGGCCAGCAGTCCCGCGGCGAAGACGAGCGAATTGACCATCGACAAGTGCGCACCGAACGTGGCCAACGGGATGAACGCCAGGACCAGCGCCACCGACACCGCTGCGATCAACCACGCCACCCGGCGAACCTGCCGCTCCAGCGGACTCAGCTCCTGCTCCACGCGCTCGGACAGCGCGGCGATCCGCCCCAGCTCGGTGTGCGCGCCGGTCGCGTAGACCACGCCGTGCGCCTCTCCCCCGGTGCAGTTGGTCCCGCTGAAGACCAGATCGTGCGCCGCGAGCACCGGAACGTCGACGTCGAGCATCGACGCCGAGCGCAAGGAAGGCACCGATTCGCCCGTCAACGCCGCCATGTCGACCTCGACCGAGCCCGCCAGCAGCCGGATGTCGGCGGCGACGCGATCCCCTTCCTGGACGACCACGATGTCGCCCGGCACCAGCTCCGCTGCGTCAACCAGCAGGGGCGAACCGTCGCGCACCGCCCGGGCCTGCAATGGCAAGTACTTCGCCAGGGCTTCGACGGCCCGCTCGGCCTCCACCTCCTGCACGAAGGCGAACGCCGCGTTGAGCACGATGATCAGGAGCACCGCCGCCGCGACGACCTGCGAACCCACGATCCAGAGCAGAGCCGTAGCCAGCCACAGCAGCAGCGCCAGTGGGTGGGTGAACTGGCGTGCCAGCTCCCCCGGCCACCGCAGCCCGCCCCGCCGTTGCAGCTCGTTCCGCCCGTACTGCACTAGGCGGCGCTGCGCTTCCGCGCTCGTCAACCCCCTGCGCGAGCTGCGCAGGTCGCGCAAGAGCAGCTGCGCGGCCTCCTCGGGATCCAGATCAGGCGGCCGCACCCACGAATCGTGCTGGCTCTTCATCAATTCCCGACCAACTGCGCTCGACGAACCCAGCCCCGCATCCATGCTCGCAAGCACCCCTGCGCACACCAGAGCCGAACGCCACCACACCACCTGGCGTATCCACCGCGCTGGGCGAGACTGGAAGACCTCAGTGCAACCGCACACCGGGGTGTCCGTGATGGCTGGATTCGAATCGCTGTACCGGCACGGTTTCGCGCGGGTCGCCGTGGGCGTACCCGTGGTCGGCGGCGCCGATCCCGAGCTCAACGCCGACCGCACCATCGAGCTGGCACGACGGGCGGCCGCCGACCACGCGGTGCTCGCGCTCTTCCCCGAGCTCGGCCTGTCCTCCTACAGCATCGACGACCTCGTCCACCAGGACGCGCTGCTGGACACCGTGCTGTCCGGGCTCTGCCGGGTGGTGTCGGCCAGCGGCGAACTGGACAGCGTGCTCGTGGTAGGTGCGCCGCTGCGCTTCGGCGATCGGCTGTTCAACTGCGGGGTGGTGATCCACCGAGGTGCGGTCGCCGGTGTGGTCCCCAAGAGCTACCTGCCCACCTACCGGGAGTTCTACGAGAAGCGCTACTTCGCCGCCGCGCGCGATGCCCTCTGCGGGCACGTGACCTTGTTCGGCGACGACGTGCCGTTCGGCAACGACCTGCTGTTCGACGCGCCGCGGCTGCCCGGGTTCACCTTCCACGTCGAGATCTGCGAGGACCTCTGGGTGCCGGTGCCGCCCAGCACCTGGGCCGCGCTGGCCGGAGCCCACGTGCTGGTCAACCTCTCGGCCAGCAACATCACCATCGCCAAGGCCGACTACCGGCGCCAGTTGTGCGCCGCGCACTCGGCGCGCTGCATCGCCGCGTACCTCTACGCCGCGGCCGGTCCCGGCGAGTCCACCACGGATCTGGCGTGGGACGGGCACGCGCTGATCCACGAGAACGGCGCGGAACTGGCCGAGAGCGACCGCTTCAGCCTCGAAGCGCAGTTGGTCACCGCCGATGTCGATCTGGAACGGCTGGTGCAGGACCGGATGCGGATGACCAGCTTCGCCGACGCCGCGCACGACCACCAGGACCACGTGCGCGCCCTTCGCCGCGTGCACCTCGACCTCGCCGCACCGGCGAACTCCGTCGTGCTGCGCCGCGAAGTGCCGCGGTTCCCGTACGTGCCCTCCGATCCGGAGACCTTGGGCGAGCGGTGCCGGGAGATCTACCACATCCAGACCCAAGGTCTGACCCGGCGACTGGCTGCGACCGGCGGCGACAAGGTCGTGATCGGCGTTTCCGGCGGACTGGACTCCACCCAGGCGCTCATCGTGGCCGCGCGGAGCATGGACCGGCTCGGGTTGCCCCGCCGCAACGTCCTCGCGTTCTCGCTTCCCGGATTCGCCACCAGCGAGCGGACCCGCCGCAACGCGCACCGCTTGATGACCGCGCTGGAGGTCACCCCCGGTGAGATCGACATCCGCCCGTCGGCGACGCAGATGCTGCGCGACCTCGACCACCCGGCGGCGCGCGGCGAACCCGTCCACGACATCACCTACGAGAACGTGCAGGCCGGCGAGCGCACGTCCCACCTGTTCCGGCTGGCCAACCAGCACGGCGCCCTCGTGGTGGGCACCGGTGACCTCAGCGAGATCGCGCTGGGCTGGAGCACCTACGGGGTCGGCGACCACATGTCGCACTACAACGTCAACGCCTCGGTGCCCAAGACCCTGGTCCGGCACCTTATCCGCTGGAGCATCGACACCGGGCAGTTCAGCGGTACCGCCGCCGAAACCCTGAGGTCCATAGTGGACACGGTGATCTCACCGGAACTCGTCCCCGCCGAACGGCCGGGAACGGGTCAACCGGAGCAGAGCTCGGAGTCGGTCATCGGCCCCTACGAGTTGCAGGACTTCCACCTCTACCACCTGCTGCGCTTCGGCTACCGCCCCAGCCGCATCGCCTACCTCGCGCACCACGCGTGGGGCGATCGAGACCGGGGCAGCTGGCCGCCGCTGATCTCGCCGGACGAGCGCAACGAGTACGACCTGCCCACCATCAAGCACTGGCTGGCCGTGTTCCTGCACCGGTTCGTCCGGAGCAGCCAGTTCAAGCGCTCCGCACTGCCCAACGGCCCCAAAGTCGGCTCCGGTGGCGCGCTGTCACCTCGCGGCGACTGGCGCGCCCCCAGCGACGCGACCGCCCGCACCTGGCTCGACGAGCTGGACCGCAACGTCCCCGGCTGAAGGTGCCCGGTGGACACCACGACCGCCCTGCTGCACTTCGCCACCGCGCTGGCGATCGGGCTGATGCTGGGCTTGGAGCGCGAGCACAGCACCGCCGGGCAGCCGGTGCGCCCGGCGGGCTCGCGGACGTTCTCGCTGCTGGGTGTGGCCGGGGCGGTCGCCGCGGCCATCGGCCCGGCGGTGCTGATCGCCACCCTCGGCGTGACGAGCGCGCTGGTCATCGCCTGGTACGTGCTGACCGCGCGGACCGAAGGCGCGGATCTGGGCGCGACCACCGAAGTCGCGGCCATCGCCACCGTGCTGCTCGGCGCCCTGGCCTGGACGCAGCCGACCTGGGCGGTGCCGATCGCCGTCGGTGTCGTCGCGCTGCTGGCCGCCAAGCGCCCGCTGCACCGGTTCGCGACGCGGCTGATCAGCGACCAGGACATCGGCGATGCGATCCGCCTGTTCGTGGTGGCGTTCGTGATCTACCCGCTGCTGCCGGACCAGCCGCTCGGCCCCTACGGCGCGCTCAACCCGTCCCGGATCTGGTTGCTGGTCATCGCGATCACCGTCATCGGCTGGGCCGGGTACGTGGCCGTGCGCGAGCTCGGAGAGCGCCACGGACTGCTGGTCGTCGGATTCCTGGGAGGGTTCGTGTCCGCCTCAGCCACCACCGTCGTGCTGGCCAGGCGCACCGATCGCGGCGTGCGGACAGCAGTCCTGCCCGCGGTGCTCGCCGCGAGCGTGGCCACCCTGGTGCAGCTCGTCCTGCTGACCGCCGTGGCCAACCCCCAGGTCGCCGTCCGGCTCGTCCCCGCGGCGGTCGCCGGTTCCCTGGTTCTGCTCGTCGAAGCCGGCTTGCTCCTCCGCTTCGCCCGCTCCGCCGACCAGGACTCCAGCCAGAACGGCGGAGGCGGGGAAAGGCCGCGCTCCGCGTTCCAACGACCGCTCTCGCTGCGAATCACGCTGTCGCTGGCGCTGCTCCTGGTGCTGCTCCTGCTGGCCACGCGCGCAGCGGCCGACCTGATCGGTCCGCAGGGCGTGATCGCCGCGGCGTTCGTGGGCGGGCTGGCCGACACCCACACCGCGGCGGTCGCCGCAGCATCGCTGGCCGGCACCGTCATCCCGATGCACACCGCTGTGCTCGGCGTCAGCGCAGCGCTGCTGAGCAACACGCTGATCAAACTCGTCCTCGCAGCAGTGTCCGGTGGGCCGCGCTTCGCGCTCCGGCTGGCGGCGCTGCTCCTGCTTCCCGCGGCCGCGGTCGCCGTCGGGATCGTCGTGACCGGCTGACCGCCCGGTAGGAGCGAGCGGATGTGGGTACTCCGCGAGCACGCCGATTCCGGGTGTGGAGCCGCCATGGTCGCAACCAGCATCGATCCGAACCTCCACCGCGCAGTGCTGTTCGACATGGACGGGGTGCTGACAAACACGGCGCGGCTGCACTCCGCGGCGTGGCAGGGCCTGTTCGACCAGTACCTGGCCAAGCGCGCCCCGAACCCGTCGGAGGACCACCGCCCATTCACCGACGGCGACTACCTCCACCACGTCGACGGCAAGTCTCGCGTCGATGGTGTGCTGGACTTCCTACGCTCCCGCGGGATCTGGCTGCCCCGCGGCGATGTCGGCGACGAAGCCGGGGATGAAACCGCCCACGGCCTGGGAAAGCTCCAGGACGCGCATTTCCTGGCCGCTCTCGACGCGCAAGGCGCCGAAGTGTTCGACGACGCCATCGCGCTCGTCGAATCGCTGCACCACCACGGCATCCGGACGGCCGTGATCTCCGCGAGCCGCAACTGCGCCCGCGTGCTCGAGCGAGCCGGCATCGGCCACTTGTTCGGCGTCCGCGTCGACGGCGTGGTCGCAGCGGAGCTCCAGCTGCCCGGCAAGCCCGATCCCGCCCTCTTCCTCGAAGCCGCTCGCCGACTGGGCACCCCACCGTCGCGTGCAGCGGTGGTGGAGGACGCCGAAGCAGGTGTGGCGGCTGCCCGCGTCGGCGGCTTCGCGCTGGTCATCGGCGTCTCCCGCACAGGTCTGCCGAGCCGGCTGGTCGACGCCGGGGCGGACGTGGTGGTGTCCAGCCTGGCCGACGTCACCGTCGCGGCGTCCGAGCAGCGGCGGCTGTCCGAGGTCCCCGACGGGCTCGAGCACTGGGACGAGATCGTCGCCCGGCTGCGAGGTCGCCGCCCGGTGGTGCTGCTGGACTTCGACGGCACCCTCGCACCGATCCGCAAGGATCCGGCGGAGGTCTCGCTGTCGGTGCGGACCCGGTCCGCGCTGCAGGACCTCGTCCGCCACTGCCCGGTGGCGGTGATCAGCGGTCGCGACCTCAGCGACGTGCGCAGCAGGGTGCGGCTCGAGGGCCTGTGGTACGCGGGAAGCCACGGGTTCGAGCTGGTCGGCCCCAACGACGAGCCGGTCGCGCAGGAGGCGGGTGAAGCCGCGCTGCCCGATCTCGACGTGGCCGAGCAACGCCTGTCCGATGCACTGGAACCGGTGGCCGGGGCGCTGGTCGACCGCAAGCGGTTCGCGCTCGCCGCGCACTACCGCAACGTCCGCCCGGACGAAGTGGACCGGGTGATCACCGCCGTGCGGCAGGTCGGTTCGGAACTCCCCGGCTTGCGGGTCGCCCACGGCCGCAAGGTGGTCGAGCTGCTGCCCGACATCGACTGGAACAAGGGCCGGGCGCTGCGCTGGCTGCTGGAGCGCAGCGGGCTGACCGAGCTGGTGCCGGTCTTCGCCGGAGACGACTACACCGACGAGGACGCGCTGCGCGAGATCCACGACGACGGTCTCGGCATCGTCGTCCTCAGCGCCGAGCACGGCAACCGCCTGACCTGGGCGCACTGCAGCGTCGCCGGCACGCGTCCGCTGATCGAGCTGCTGTCCCGCATCGCACCGCCGGAAGCGGCATGAGTTCCTGGCAGTTCGGTTTCCAGGGCTTCGATCCCGACGACGAGGGGCGCCGCGAAGCCCTGTGCGCGCTCGGGAACGGCTACTTCGCCACCCGAGGTGCCGCACCGGAATCCACGGCCGACGACGTGCATTACCCGGGAACCTACGTCGCGGGCTGCTACAACCGGCTCACCACCGAGGTCGCCGACCGGGAGGTGGAGGACGAATCGCTGGTCAACATGCCGAACTGGCTGCTGCTGACCTTCCGGATCGACGACGGTCCGTGGTTCGACCTGGCGCGGGTCGACGTGCTCGACCACGAGCAGGAGCTGGACCTCGAGCGCGCGATCCTGGTGCGCCGCCTGCGCTTCCGCGACGAGCGGGGGCGCACCACCAGGGTCGTGCAGCGCCGTTTCGTGCACATGGCCGAGCAGCACCTCGCCGGCCTGGACACCACGTTGGTCGCCGAGGACTGGTCCGGGAACGTCACGTTCCGCTGCGGCATCGACGGGCGCGTGACCAACGGCGGTGTCGACCGCTACCGCCCGCTCAACTCCCAGCACCTCACCGACCACCGCACTTTCGAGTCCACTTCGGACACCGTGGTGCTGCACGCGCGGACGTCCCAGTCCCGCGTTCGCGTCGCCGAAGCCGCACGCGCACAGGTGTTCGCGGGCGGCGAACCGGTCGACGCCGAACGCTCGTTGATCCAGCAGAACGACCTGATCATCCACGACATCACGGTCCACTTCGGACAGAAGTCCGAAGTCCGCGTCGAGAAGATCGCCTCGGTGCACGCCTCGCGGGACGCCGCCTCGACCGAACCGGTCGTCGAAGCCGTGGACGGAGTGCGCTGCGCTCCGGGCTTCGACGAGCTGTGCCGGTCGCACGCCCTGGCGTGGTCCCGGCTGCACCGCGAATTCCACTGCGGACTGTCGATGAGCGAGGACGCGCAGCGGGCGGCGCGGCTGAACCTGTTCCACCTGCTGCAGACGATCTCGCCCAACAGCAGCGATCTCGACGTCGGCGTGCCCGCGCGCGGGCTGCACGGCGAGGCCTACCGCGGGCACGTGTTCTGGGACGAGCAGTTCGTGCTGCCCACCCTCACCCTGCGCCGCCCGCTGCTGGCCCGATCGCTGCTGATGTACCGCTACCGCAGGCTCGACCGAGCGCGCCGCGCGGCCGCGGAAGCCGGGCTGTCCGGGGCGATGTTCCCGTGGCAGAGCGGCAGCAACGGTCGCGAGGAGAGCCAGCGGGTGCACCTCAACCCGCGCTCGGGTCGCTGGTTGCCCGACCACACCTACCTGCAGCGCCACGTCGGCATCGCCATCGCGCACAGCATCCGCCACTACCACCTGGCCACCGGCGACGACGAGTTCCTCAGCGAGTTCGGCGCGGAGGTGCTGCTGGAGATCACCCGGTTCTTCGCCGCGCTGACCCACTACGACCGCAGCCGGGACCGCTACGTCATCCGCGGCGTGGTCGGCCCGGACGAGTACCACACGGGATACCCCGGGCAGGAGCGTCCCGGCATCGACAACAACGCCTACACCAACGTCATGACGGTCTGGCTGTGCCGCACCGCCGCGCAGGTCCTGCGCGAGCTGCCCGCCGAGCGGCATCACGAGCTCGTCGAGCAGCTCGACCTGCGGCACGGCGAGATCGACCGGTGGAAGCGGATCGCGCAACGGATGTACGTGCCCTTCCACGGGGACGGCATCATCAGCCAGTTCGAGGGCTACGACCAGCTCGCCGAGCTCGACTGGGCGGCCTACCGGCAGCGCTACGGCGACATCCAGCGCCTGGACCGCATCCTGGAGGCGGAGGGCGACGACCCGAACCGCTACCAGGCGTCCAAGCAGGCCGACGTGCTGATGCTGTTCTACCTGCTGTCGGCCGACGAGCTGGCCGAACTGCTCGGCGGTCTCGGGTATCCGATGCCCGCCGACACCATCCCGAACAACATCCAGTACTACCTGCAGCGCACCAGCCACGGCTCGACCCTCAGCGCGGTGGTGCACGCCTGGGTTCTCGCCCGCAGCCGCCGGCACCGGGCACTGGAGTTCTTCGACCACGTGCTCGCCGCCGACATCCACGACACCCAGCGCGGCACCACCAGCGAAGGCATCCACCTGGCCGCCATGGCTGGTGGCGTCGATCTGCTGCAGCGCTGCTTCGCCGGCATCGAAGTCCGCGAGGGCGCGCTGCGCCTCAACCCGCTGTGGCCGACCGAACTCGGCGATCTGGAGCTGACCATCCGCTACCGCGGCCAGCCCCTGAGCATCACCGTCACCGGCCGCACCGCGACCGTGCGAACCGCGCCCGGACCTGCCCGCCAACCCATCACCTGCGCCTGCGGTTCCCGGACCGTCCAGCTCGGCCCCGGCGAGACCGCGCGGTTCTCGCTCGAACAACAGCCCTGGAAGGGCGACGCCGCCTGAAAACCCGTCCCTGAGGCCTTGGCGTCAGCTGTGCAGGTGCGCTGGTTCTCCGGTCAGCTGTTCCACATCCGTCGCCGCCGCGCGCAGCAGGTGGTGGGCCAGCTCGAACAACGCGCGTGCCGCAGCCAGCTCGGCGCCGATCTCCGGCACGTTGGTGTCGTCGGGATTGCGCTTGGCCACCCCCTTGCCTTGCAGATCGGTCGCATCCCGCGTGCGCAACCGCGCTTTCGCGAACGTGCGGTCGTCCTCCTCCGTGAGGTCGATGTCGACCGACCAGCGCTCTGTCTCCAGCATCGCGCACCTCCTCGTCACTCCGATCGGACCTGCCGCCCGGAGCACGCGAACAGCGCTGCGGCGAGGACCCCGGACACCAGGAACGCCGCGGCTTCTCCCAAGGAGAGGGAAACCAGGGCGAGGAAGGCCGCCACCGCACCGAGCGCCCGGGCCAGCGTGAACCACGCCAGGACGCGCACCACCGAGTGGGCTTGAGCCATCCTGCGCGAGAACTCCGGGTCTTCGGAGCGCAACCGCCGCTCGATCGCGTCGAAAAGACGTCGTTCGTGACGCCGCAGCATGGGAACCTCCAAGCCGACGAGCGCGAGAACCTTGCGACAAAAGCATCCCGAGCCGACGAGCAGACCCAACAGAGCCGATGGACCCGGCGATCGGGCGAACCCGCTTCCGCATCCCCACTCCCCCACCACTCGGATCGACATCCCACGGTGAACCGCGCGCAGTTCTCGACGTCAGAGTCCAACGGCCCCGTCTGCCGGCGCCGGTCCGGGTACCCGAGGTGGCACCCAGTTCGTCGGCAGCGGGGGTCGGCATGCAGTCAGGTGGACACGTGGTCATCGGGGTGGACGGCTCCCCGGAATCGCTGGCAGCCGCCGAGTGGGCTGCCGAAGAGGCCGGACTCCGGCACGCCGCGCAGGTGCAGTTCGTGATGGTGACCAGCGATCGGCTGGCCGACGACGAAGCGTGGGAGACCGTCGGCCCGGTCGCGAACCGGTTCGCCGCCCAGCGGTCGGACGTGGAAGCGGCGTCGAAGGTCGCTCATGGCGACCCCGCGGAGGTCCTGGTCCAGCTCTCTGACAGCGCGGAGCTGATCGCGGTCGGCTCGCGCGGGCGCAGCGCCCTAGCCGCGACCCTGCTGGGCTCGGTCAGCGCCAAGGTGGCCGCGCACGCGCGGTGCCCGGTCGTGGTCGTCCGCCAGAACCCCCGCACCGGTCCGGTCGTGGTCGGACTGGACAACTCCCCGCACAGCCGTGCCGCGCTGCGGTACGCGCTGGATGCCGCGGCCCGGTACGAGTGCGAACTCGTGGCCATGCAGGTGTGGGAGTACGTGGAGCCAGCACCGATCGTGCCTCCTCTGGAGCACGAGCTAGTCGAGCTGCGCGACGAAACGCTGCGCGGCCTCGCCGAGCAGCTGTCCGGCTGCACCGAGGCCTACCCGAACGTGCCGGTACGCAGGATCGCGCAGCGAGGGCACCCGGTGGCCGAACTTGCCGCCTCGAGCGAGGAAGCACGTCTGCTGGTCGTCGGGCACCGCGGTCGTGGCGGGTTCGCCGGGCTCCTGCTGGGCTCGGTGGCGATGGGAGTGCTGAACCGCGCGCAGTGCCCGGTCGCCGTGGTCCGAGACGCGAAAGACTGAGGAGTTCGCCATGTCTGCTGTCGTGGTGGGTGTCGACGGTTCGGACAGTTCGGCCCGCGCGGCCGAATGGGCAGCGGAGGAAGCCGATCGCCGGCACGCCCCGCTGCACGTCGTGATCGCCAACGACGACCCGGCGCGCGCTGAGCACGCCGAAGACACCGTGCGCCGGACCGAGGCGAAGTGCCGCACCAACCACCCTCAGTTGGAGGTGACCTCGGAAGTCCTACCCGGGCATCCCGTGGAGGCGCTGTTGCGCCAGAGCGCCGCAGCAGAGCTCGTGGTCCTGGGAGCTCGTGGGCTGAGTGGTTTCGCCAACGCGCTGCTGGGTGGGGTGAGCCTCGGCGTCGCCACCCGCGCTGCTTGTCCGGTGGTCGTCGTGCGCAAGGACATCCCGGTGACCGTGGGCCCGGTGGTGGTCGGTGTGGACAGTTCGCGGTGCGGCCGCGTCGCACTGGAATTCGCGTTCGCCGCCGCAACCCGGCTCGGGGCGGATCTGGTCGTGCTCCAGGTGTGGCACGAGGAAGCGCTGCTCGCCGCGCCGCTCTCACCCACCGACCGCGACGAGGTCGAGCGCAACATCAGTCTGTCGCTGAACCAGGAAACCGCGGACCTGCGCGAGAAGCACCCGGAGATCGCGGTCCGCGAAGTCGTGCGACACGGACACCCGGTGGCCGCGTTGACCGACGCCGCCCGCGATGCGCGCTTGCTCGTCGTGGGGCACCGCGGCGGCGGTGGCTTCGACGGTCTGTTCCTCGGTTCGGTCGCGGCGGGCGTGCTGCACCACGCTCCGTGCCCGGTGGCCGTCGTCCGCAACGCAGCGGCGGATTCTTGACTGCTCACCCGGCGCGTAGCACTGCGACCGGGCATTGGGCCCGGTTGACGACCGCGTGGCTCACCGAGCCCAGCAGTGCGCGGCGGATGAGTCCCCTGCCGTGGCTGCCCACCACGACCAGTGCCGCGTCCTGCCCTTCCCGGAGCAGGGCATCCGCGGGCTTCTCCGGGCTGACCGCGCGCCGGACCCCGACGTCGGGGTAGTGCTCGCGCCAGCCGGCCAGGCACGAGGCGAGCACTTCCATGGCTTCTTCCCGCACCTCGCCCCACGGAAGCTCCCAGCGCTCCACCCTGGTGAACGGATCCAGCGGCAGGTCGCTCCACGCGTGCACCGCGACCAGCGCGCTTCCGTGGCGCGAGGCGAAATCGTAGGCGAATCCGATGGCCTTCCGACTCGCCGCCGACCCGTCCACACCCACCACGACGGGGTGGGAATCGGACTGCTCGCGCACACCTCTCACGACCACCACCGGAGCCCCGGTGCGGCGGGTCAGCAGCTCCGCCGACGTCGAACCCAGCACACCCATCTCCACCTCGATGCGCGGCCCGCCCAGCACCAGGAGCTCGGCGTCGCCCGCCAACTCCGCCAACGTCTCGGCCGGGTCCCCGAACAGCAGCTCGTCGCGCACCTCGAGGTCCGCGTCGATCTCCCGGCAGCCTGCGACGAGCGCACCGAGTTCCCGCCGCAGCAGATCCCGCAAGGGCTCCAGCACATCGCCCTCGCCCGGCACGACGATCGGGACGTGGTCCTCGAACGGCCAGGTCAGCACGTGCACCAGCTGCAACGGCAAACGGCGGCTGGACGCCTCGCGGGCCGCCCACCACACCGCTCGGCGGGACGGTGCCGACAGGTCGTAGCCCACCACCACCGGTTTGCGTCCGCTCTTCGCCATCCCGAACGCCCCCTCCCGCACCGCTGCACCGGGTCCAGGCTGCGGCAACCGGCCGGTGCGGGATCAGAGCACTTCGTCACTCGTGCTGCTCGAGCCGGGGCCGTTGGGCCCTGCCCGCACGCGTGCGCAGCAGGCATGGTGACGACATCCAGCCTGCGAACCAGGAGGTGCGGATGTCAGCGTTCTCCGCCGCTTTCGGTCTGACGCCCGGTCAGGTCGAACAGGTCGTCCGGCTCGCCGGGATGGCGCCGTCGCTGCACAACAGCCAGCCGTGGCGGTTCCGGATCATGCCGCACCTGATCGAACTGCACTCGGACCCGAAGCACCGGCTGCCGGCGGCCGACCCGGAGGACCGGGAACTGCGGTTGGCCTGCGGGGCCGCCCTGTTCAACCTCCGACTCGCCTTGGCGCAGGCGGGAATCCACCCGCTGGTGACCCTGCTGCCCTACCTGGGCACCGCTACCGCGCTGGCGGAGATCCGCAGCGGCGGGCACGAGCCTCCGCGCCCCGACGACGTGAAGCTGTACGAAGCGATCCCCCAGCGGCACAGCCATCGGCAGCCGTTCCAGAACACTCCGGTCTCGACCGAGGACCGGCACCTGCTCGCCCGTGCTGCGCAAGAGGAGCACACCTGGTTGCACCTGGTTCAACCCGGTCAACTGGGTGAGCTCGAAGGACTGGTGCACCGGGCGCACCGCGTGCAGATGGCCGACGAGCGGTTCCAGGCCGAGCTGGCGGCGTGGATCGGCCGCGGCGAGGACAGCTCCGAAGGCGTGCCGTTGTCGGCGGCCGGGCCCAAGCCGGGGCCCCAGGACCAGTGGGTGAACCGCGATTTCACCGCCGGGCGGGGCGAACGCGCGTCGGGGACGAAGTTCGAATCCCACCCGCTGCTGGTGCTGCTGTGCAGCCGCACCGCCGATCAGGAGGCCGAACTGCAGTCCGGGCAGGCCTTGCAGCGGTTGTGGTTGACCGCGACCGCGCGGGGGCTAGCGGCTTCGATGATCTCCCAGGTACTCGAAGTGCCGGAAACCCGTCAAGCGGTCCACGACCTGGTCGGCAGGCATGCCGCACCGCAGGCGCTGCTGCGTATCGGGCACGGGACCGCGACCACCGCTTCGCCGCGCCGCGAACCCGCTGCTCTGCTCATCAACGGGCCGGCAGAGGACTGACCACCGCGCGGAGAGCCCTCACGGCACGCGGCTGAGCCCGTACTTCGCTTTGAGCGAGTCCTGCACCTCCTCGGTGAGCCTGGCCAGTGCCGGGGACCAGCGCACCTCGACCGGCGCGGGATCGGTGAGCGAACGTGCTGCTCCGGGCAGCCACCGCAGGTCGTGTTCGAACCGACCACGGGCCACCGCGACCGGATCGAGCTCGCCCACCGGTTCGCCACCGCGCATGACCGGGCGCAGGAGCGGCTCGCGACCGGCCGGGGGTACTTCCGCGCGCAGGGCGAGCAGATCGGGCTGTCCGGGCTCGCCGCGGTAGACCTGTTTGGCGGCGGGCGCGGTCCGCTTGCCCGCGGACAGCTTCATCACGGGAGATCCCTCGTACTCCACCAGTTTGAAGGCGCTGTCCAGGGACGGCGCGTCCGCGGAAACGCCCATGCGGGTGCCGACGCCGAAGATGTCGATCGGCGCCGCCGCGAGGTCGGCCAACGCGTGTTCGTCCAGGCCACCGCTGGCCATGATCCGGGCGCGCGTCATCCCCGCGTCGTCGAACATCCGACGGGCTTCGACCGCCAGCGCACCGAGATCCCCGGAGTCCAACCGAATGCCGACTTCGCTGCGCGCGGGAAGCTCCCGGGCGACCTCGATCGCAGTGCGCACCCCTCGAGCGGTGTCGTAGGTGTCGACCAGGAACACCGCTATATCGGGGAAATCGGCTGCGAAAGCGCGGAATGCAGAGCGCTCGTCGGGGAAGGCCTCGACGTAGGAGTGCGCCATCGTGCCGGTGGCCAGGAGCCCGAACTCGCGCGCCGCTGCCACGTAGCTGGTGCCCGCGAACCCGGCGATGGCCGACGCACGCGCGACCGCACGCGCCGCTTCCAGACCGTGCGTGCGCCGAGCGGCGAAGTCGATCAGGTCCGCCTGCGGAACGGCGAGGTGGCACCGCGCGGCTTTGGACGCCACTGCCGTCTGGAACGTCGCGAAGCTCAGCATCGCGGTCTCCACCAGCTGCGCCTCCGGAAGCGGTGCGGTGACCTCCAGGAGCGGCTCACCGGCGAAGACCACCCGACCTTCCGGAACCGCCCACACCTCACCGGTGAACCGCAGTCGCCCCAGCGCGGCCAGATCGGCCTGCCGCAGGCCCACGACCTCTCCCAGGTAGGCCAGTTCCGCATCGCCGAAGTGCAGGTCCTGCAAGAAGTCCAGGCAGTCGGCCAGCCCAGCGGCCACCAGGAAACCCCGCTCGCGCGGCAGCTTCCGGACGAACAGGCTGAACGTGGCCGGGCCGCACATGCCTCGGCGCAGGTAGCTGACCGCCATCCGGATCTCGTAGAGATCGGTGCACAACCCGGCCATGGCGCGTGCGGGACGGTCGTCAGGGAGCCGGTTCCGCGTCTCGTTCACCTGCGTTCCTCCGTCCCCGGTAGAAGGCGACGTCCTCGCCGTGGTGGGTTTCGCCGACGATGGCCACCGGGCAGTCCGCGCGGTGCAGGGCGCCGTGGGCCACCGAACCGAAGCCGATCGTCGTGCTGCGGTGCCCGAGGACCAGCAGCTGCGCCGACGCCGCAGCACGGCTCAGCTCGGCGGCCGGATCGCCGCAGCGAACGTCGATGCCGAGCTGCACTTCCGGGTACCTGGTCGTCCAACCGGTGAGGGACTCGCCCACTCCGCTGCGCACTTGCTCCACTGTGGAGCATTCCGGAACTGCGCTCCTCGTCAGGGAATGCCTACCAACGACCGGTTGCCACACGTGCACCGCGAGCAACGAGGTACGCCGGATCGCGGCCTCGGCGAAGGCGAACGGGACGGCATCCGCCCGGTAGGCCAGGTCCGTCACCCCGAGCACCACCGGGCCCAGCGCGAAACTGGTCCTGCGCTGCGGCACGACCACCACCGGGCAGCTCGACCGTTCCGCCACCACCCGGCTCACCGACCCGAGCAGCGTCTCGGCCACGGCCCCGCGGCCGCGCGAGCCCACGACCAGCAGCTGCGCGTCGGCGGACTGCTGGACCAGCGCATCCGCGGCGAAACCGGAAACCACGGCTCCGGTCACCTCGAGACCGCGGTAGTCGCGGCGACAATGCTCGACGGCGCTGCGCACCACGGCCCAGGCCTGCGAGGTGACCGAGTCCTCCACGGTCACCAACCACAACGGCGCACCGCGCAGTGCCGCTTCGGCCGCCGCCCACATCCCAGCGGTCACCGACTCCTCGGACCCGTCGATTCCTGCGAGCACGCGTCGCATTCGCCCTCCCCAGCCCGCCGGCTCAGAGCGGTCATCGACGCCCGGAGCCGGCGGGACGCCCGAATCGCATCAACACCTGCGGCATCCCGGTGAATCCGAGCGCGGCCGCCAGATCGGATCGCACTTCTTCCAGGTGCAGCGGCTGCGTCATGACGGAAGCGGCCAGTCCACGGCCGGTCGCCTCCAGCCACGCCTGTTCCACGGCGGCACCCGCGCGGACCTGGTTCACCTGACCGTCGACCTGAACTCCCACGACGAGCACCGCTTCCCGCTGCATGCGCGCCGCCAGCGCGGACTCGTCGGGCAGGTGGGTGCGGCCGGTGGTCAGCCCGACCGCCGCCAGTCCCCGCTCACCGACCCCGTTGCTAGGCACGTCCCCGGCCGATGTCGTCCACGACGACAGCTCTCGCTGGTACGCGGCGTTGTCGCGGAAGACGCGCGCCGCGTAGGTCAACAACCTCGCGACGGCCAGGGTCTCGTCAGCACCGGAAATCCAACGCCCCGCAACACCGGAGGCCGTGGCGGCGTCCAACAGCGCTTCCCGGATGTTCTCCGGAAGCGCCGGGTCGTCGAAGGCCTCCCGGTGGCTCCGGCGGTCCAGCACCGTCTCGAAGCGACGGCGCTCCACCTCGCTCGGCTCGGCGCGCTCGGTTGCGGCGACCTCGGCGATCACCAGGCCCGCGTCGGAACCGAACGTCTCCTCCACGGCCCATCCCAGACCACGAATCGCCAGCACCAGGTTCGCCAACGCCGCGCCGCAGGAGATCCGCCGGTCCCGGCCTTCGGGATCGTGCTGGGCCACCGGAGTCGGTCGTTCGCGCAACTCCGCAGTCCGGTCGCACAGCTCGAGCGACCACGGCCGGCTGTTGCGCACCGAGGGCGCGCTGCGGACCGCGCGGTCGATGATCGCCGTTTCCTCCGCCGACCACTCACCCAACCCGCGGTGGCCCCCGGTGTCGCCTGGGACAGCACTCATCTGCCTCCCCCTTCAGCCTCGACGTCCACGGGCTCGTGCGGCGCTGCACAGCCCTGGGCGATGCTGCGGACGAGATCAACCGCCGTGAGCACTCCGCAAACACGTCCGTTCCGCATCACCAGGACCGCGTCGGTGCGCGCATCGATCATGCGCTGCGCGGCCACCTCGATGCCGTCGGTTGCCTCGACCCTCGGCCCGGGCACCACGCACAACGAGCCGACGGCCACCACCGCCTTCGGGTACCGGGCGGCGATGCCCCGCAGCAGATCTGCCGCGCTGACCAGCCCCGTCGTGTCGTCATCGGCGACCACGGCGAGGTGGTGGACGTCCCGCGCGTACATCTCGTACAACGCGGCCATCGCGTCCAGTTCGGGCCGGACGGCGACAACAGGAGTGCTCGCGAGGTCCAGCGAGCTCGTTCGATCGGTCATGTTCCACCTCGAAGGCTGCGCCTCGAGTGGACCGTCCCGCACCCCCACCAGCCCCGACCAGGGGAGTTGGTCACGAACGCGCTCAGAGCGAAGCGGCGTGGTCCGGGACGTAGCGGAACGTATCCCGGGACGGCCGCTGGTAGCCGGTGGGAGGTGGCCGGGGAGGCAGCTCGAGCACCGGGGTCGGCACCTCCTGGAAGGGGATGCTCGACACAAGGTGCGCGATCGTGTTGATCCGGGCGCGCCGCTTGTCCTCGCTCTCCACCAGGTACCACGGGGCCTCGGCGGTGTCGGTGGCGGCGAGCATCAAATCCCTGGCCCGCGAGTACTGCTCCCAGCGCGCGACCGACTCCAGGTCCACCCGGGAGAGCTTCCACCGCCGCATCGGATCCGTCACCCGCTTGCGCAGGCGCCGCTCCTGCTCGGCCTGGCTGATCGAGAACCAGTACTTGCGCAGGACGATCCCGTCCTCGACGAGCATCCGCTCGAAGATCGGGCACTGCCGCAGGAACCGGCGGTGCTCCTCATCGGTGCAGAAGCCCATCACGTGCTCGACCCCGGCCCGGTTGTACCAGCTGCGGTCGAACAGGACGATCTCACCGGCGGCGGGCAGCTCGGCGACGTAGCGCTGGAAGTACCATTGCGTCCGCTCCCGCTCCGTCGGCGCCGGCAACGCCGCGATCCGCGCCACCCGCGGGTTGAGGTACTGTGCGACGCGCTTGATCGTGCTGCCCTTCCCGGCCGCGTCCCGACCTTCGAAGAGCACGACCAGGCGCACACCTTCCGCCCGAACCCACTCCTGCACCTTCACCAGTTCCGCTTGCAACCGGAACAGTTCCCGCTCGTAGCTCGTCCGCGACAGGCGTTTCGTCGCCACCGCAGCCGATTCACCATCGGTCATGCTCACCTTCACAACTTGCACCGCGGTGCAAAACGAGTTCGAAAGACAGGCTCTCAGGCTGCGGGATTCCTGGCGATGAGCACCGGGCACGGCGCGATGTGCAGCAAGGCTCGGCTGGTCGAGCCGAGCAGCATCCCGGTCATCCCGCCCCGGCCCCGGCTACCCACCACAATCAGCTGCGCGGTCTTGGCGTGCTCGACCAGGTACCGCACCGGCCGGTCCCGCTCGACCACCCGTCGCACCTCGACGTCGGGATGCTCCGCCTGCCACCCGGCCAGGCGTTCGGCGAGCACCTCCCGCTCGGACTCGGCGATCACCGGCCAGACCCGGTCGTCGACCGGTTTCCAGGGCTCGGGCTCCACGTCCATCCACACGTGCACCGCGACCAGCGGAACCCGACGCGCCGCGGCTTCGGCGAAGGCGACGGTCACCGCAGCCTGCCCCACCCTGGACCCGTCGACTCCGAGCAGGATCGGCTTCCCCGGCTCGGGCAGCGGCCCGCGCACCACGACCACCGGACACTCCGCGCGCATGGCGACCGCATCAGCGGTGGAACCGACCGGCAACCCGACGCGCTCACCGACGCCCCGAATCCCCACCACCACCCGCCGCGCCCGCGCGGACTCCTCGACGAGCACGGCATGCGGAACGCCACGCCGCAGTTCCGGAATCGCCTCGACATCGGCGGCCCCAACCGCAGCCCGGCACGCCGCGGGCAACGGATCTTCCGCCGGAGCGGAGGTGGACTCGGCCGAGCCGGTCTCGACGTGGATCAGCCGCAGTGGCACCCGGTACAGCGCGGAATCCACCGCAGCCCAACGAACCGCGGTCAACGCCGACTCCGAACCGTCAACTCCCACCACATTGGACTGGCGCATGCGCACCCCTCCCCGGCACGACCGCAGGGCACCGCCCATTTCCCGGTCACGTCCGACGTCTGCGCTCGACCAACGTCTCCAACCGCCGCCGGTACTCCTCGTCGTCGATCTCCCCTCGGGCGAACCGCTCCGCCAACACCTCCTCCGCACGCGTACCACCGGAATCCGCCCGCCCGGTCCGCTGGAGGTAACGCACCAGAGCGATGATGGCGATGACCACGAGCGCCCAGAACAGCACGAAGCCCACCGTCATCACCATCAGCCCCAAAATCCCCCAACCGCCCCCGTAATACATCACGATGCCCTCCCACAGCAGCAAGTTCCAGCCGCCACACCCCCACTGTTCGACCACCCACCCCAACCGGCACAGAGGCGATAGTCACCGGGACCGCCAAGCGGGAGCCCGAGTCGATCACCAGCCGCCAGCAGCGCGCAGGCTATTCAGAAACCTCTGTCCTGATCGGATGGTTCACGCGCGGGGAGCTGGTGCGAATGACCGGACTGGCCCGCTCGACGGTCACCACGCATCTCGAAACGCTGCTGCGGTCCGGGGCCGTGGTGGGCTGATCTCAGGTAAACCCTGCTGGCGCAGCGGGAGGTGTCCCTCGACATCGCCATCGGCCCGGAGCGTGCTCTGGACGAACTCACCGACACTGACGCCCTGACACCCGGTCCTCAGCAGTCGTCAAGTGCCTCGTTCAGGCTCAGCAACGTCCAAACCCCACCGCAGTGTCAAAGTCTACTGTGGAGCGTTCTGGTGGCCGAACACTTCGGTTCTGGCTCCGGCCGCACCATACTGCTCGAGCAGAGCGGCGACGTCGTCCGAGACCGATTCCGGCACCGGGTGCGCGAAGGCTTCCTCACCTCGCACGCCTACGTCGCGCAAGCCGGACGCTCCCGGCAGGTCGAGGTCGCCTTCCTCACCCCCGGCTGCTCCCGCACGACCGCTGTCCGAATGGGACGACATCCGCTGCCACGTCACCCACCGCATCGGCGATCCGAACCACTGGGTCACCGTCTCCTTCACCACCGATCCAGCGCTCACCTGACGCCCAGGTGCATGCACCCCAGCTGTGCAACGTCGAAGTGGCTGGCCGCTCCGGCTCGTAGGAAAGTCGTGTGAGCCGTACGTGCCGAGATCGCGCGAAGCCTGGAATACCAAATGGTCACCGCAGGCGAAGCGCCACCCCGGCTCTGCGGCTCTGACGTACGCTCATTCCAACGCCACGACCTGGCACTCTGGAGCTCCGCATGAAGACGGTTGCGATCATTGGCTTCGGCGACATGGGCGAGCAGATGGCACCCCATCTGGTATCCCAGGGGTATGCGGTTCGCGTGTTCGACACCGATCCCGTCAAGCGCGAACGCGCCTCCGCTGCTGGCGCTGCGGTCCTGTCCACGGCGGCCGAAGCGGCCAGCGGAGCCGAGGTCACGTTCGGTCTCGTCATGTCGGACGACATCCCGGCCGCCTACCTGGGGGAGAACGGCATACTCGCCGGCGCCGGGCCCGGGTCCGCTGTCCTCGTCTGCTCCACCACGACTCCGGCACTGCTGAACTCCGTGGTCGATGCGGCCTCGGACGGGGTAACCGTCCTCGACGCTCCGATCGTCGGCGGGGTGAAGTACGCGCGCGAGCGCGGCATCACCTTCCTCGTCGGCGCCCCGGACGACGCCTTCGAACGCGTCCGCCCGGTTCTCGACGCGCTCGGCAAATCGCGGCGAGTCGGCGACGTCGGCTCCGGCGTGGCCTACAAGCTCATCACCAACGTCGCCATCATGGCCGCCGAAGCGGGCATCCGCGAAGCCCTCGACCTGGCTGACTACCTGGACCAGGACTACGACACCGCGCTCGACCTCATGTCGGTCGGCCCCATGGCCGCCGTCGTCACCCGAGCCCTCGACACCACCAATCCGCGCCCGCTGCGCCGGTCCGCGGAGGACGACGACACGTTGCTGTCCGCCGTCGAAGACCCGGCGCGGCAGCTGCCGATCTCCCACGCCGGTGCCGGGCGCTTGTGGGAGGCCGTCAACGCGACCGAAGATTTCGAACCGGACTTCGTCGACCTGACCCGCCGCACCACGGCCCGGCCCGATTTCCGGGGCGCGTGAACCATGCCCGAACGTTCACCAGCCCGCACACCGGAAGGACACGTCATGACCGCTGGGGCCGAGAACATCAAGACCGAGCCCGAACCGGTCCGAGCTCCCCGGACCGACCACCTGCTCACACCGAGCAACTGCGCCGTCGTGCTCATCGACTACCAGGAAGGGCAGTACGCCACCGTCGGCTCCGCGAGCCACGAGGAGATCGACCTCGGGGTCGTCACCCTGGCCAAGCTTGCGCGCGCCTACGAGATCCCCACCGTGCTGACCACCGTCGCCGTCGGCATGGGGGTGAACAAGGGAACCGTCCCCGCCATCACCCGCGAGCTCCCCGGCGTAGCGGAGATCGATCGCACCGGGGTGAATTCCTGGGAGGACGCCGACTTCCGCGCCGCCGTCGAAGCGACGGGACGCAAGAAGATCGTCATGGCCGGGCTGTGGACCGAGGTCTGCCTCGCCTTCCCGACCCTGGACATGCTGCGCGAGGGCTACGAGATCTATCCGGTCATCGACGCCGTGGGCGGCGTTTCCCCGATAACGCACGAGACCGCGATCGAACGGATGTCGCAGGCCGGCGCGCAGCCGATCACCTCGCTGGCGTTCGGCTGCGAACTCATGCGCAACTGGGCCCGCCCCGACGCGGACCTCTACCGCTCGATCATCAACGACTACTTCCACCGCAAGCGGGCGATCGGACAGGACACGGGCAGCCTCTTCCACTGACCCCCGGTGTTCCCCATGCCCGCGAAGAACACGTTCACAGCACTGATCATCGGTGGATCGGTCGGTGGTCTGGCGGTTGCGCACGAACTGCGGTCCATCGGCGCGGAGATCGCCGTGTACGAACGTTCGCCCGGCGAGATGCAGCCTCGCGGCGCAGGAATCGTCATGCAACCTGAGGTCGAGGCGCTGCTGATGCGTCTGGGAGTAACCGCGAGTTCGGTGAGCGTGGAACTGCACGAGCGTCAGCAACTCCATCTGCACAACAAGCCCGGACGGTACGTCGCCCCGCAGCTGATGACCGCGTGGGACGCTCTCTACCGCGCACTGCGCACGCCGCTCGCTGACGCGTGCTACCACCTCGACAGCCCCCTCGAGGCCGTGCGAGTGGAAGGCCACGACGTGGCGGCCACCTTCGCCAACGGTCATACCGCACACGGCAACTTCCTGGTCGGCGCCGACGGCATCGGCTCGACAACGCGCGCACTGCTCGATCCCGCCACGGCGACCACCTACGCCGGCTATGTCGCCTGGCGCGGGCTGGAACCCGAATCCGCGCTGCCCGACGATCTACTAGAGCTGCTCCCAGACCGGTTCACCTTCTTCGGCGCGAGCGGTATGCAGCTGTTGTGCTACCTGGTTCCCGGGCCCAACGGCGAGCGCGAGGAGGGGGCGCGACGCGTCAATTGGGTGTGGTACGTCAACACAGCTGAGGAGAATCTGCCGAGACTCCTCACCGGCCGGTCCGGCAGAAGATATGCACATTTCCTCCCGCCGGGCGAGCTGACTCCGGAGATCACCACGGAGCTCCTGGCTTTGGCGACCGAGTCACTTCCGCCGCAGCTCACCACGCTCGTTCGGCTGTCGCACGTCTTCATGCAGCCCGTGCTCGACCTCGCCCCCCGCCGCATGGTCGCCGACCACGCGGTGTTGATGGGCGATGCCGCAGGGACGGTCCGGCCGCACACCGCGTCGGGAACGTCCAAAGCGTTCGGCGATGCCGCCGGCCTCGCCAGCGCGCTGGGTGGGTGGGCGCCGCCGGAACAGCTGCCGACCCGCCGCCTGGAGGACTGGGAGGCGCAGCGTGTCGCACACCTGGTCACGTTGGCGGCCATGGGGATGCGGCTCGCGTCGAATTCCTCCCTCGGCACCACCACCGGCCGCCAGTTCCTGGGTGCTTGAGAACACGACCCGAACAGACCTGCCTCGCACCTGCACTCGGCCGAAAAACGGCGGTTCGTGCTCCTTGACCGCCGCCGGACCGCAGCTCACCCGTACTCGACGTCGGCGAACGGTTCGGCCAGGGGGTCCGCGTCCTCGTGTGCGGCGATACGGCCGGCTCGGGCGAACGGGTAATCGTCGGTTCGCCGGTGGCCGCCCGCCTGAGCCCGTCCGATTTCGATGCCGGTCACCGACCGCTCCGCGGCGCGTGCCCGCACGGGGCTGTCAGCGGAGTTGACCAGCCCGATCCTCGCCCCGCTGATCAGCCCGTCGTTCACCGTCAGTGCCGCCGCGACTGCGACCTGGCTCTGCGGCCGGCGGCCTGTTCGGCTGGTCGACGCTGTGGGTCTACGTCGTGGTGCAAGCCGTCGCCGACGTCGCCGCAGGACTCGCATTCCGCGCGCTCAACCCGGACGACAAGTGATCCGGTCAGCCGTGTCGAATGCCACTTCAGCCCCATCCGCCACGCAGTCCTACACCCCATCCACCTGAGGGGGCAAGCACGGCTCAACATGGCGGCCTGGTGGTCTGTGCCCGTCGTGCGGTGGCCGGTCACGGCGGGCACAGCCGATATGACCGTGGGCTGGCCGATGTCTCGGTGGCCGGCCGACCTGTTGGAACCGTTTCTGCTCGGTGACCGGATGGCCGCTGCTGGAGTAAGCGGATCAGCGCAAGAGCGCCGCTACCTTGCGTCCATCTGGTGTTCCGAGTCCGGTGCAGGGGTCCCAGCCGGGGCCGGCCTCGTAGCCGTCGTTGTCGCCCGTTGTGATGTCGTTGAAGGCTTTCGCAGCGCTCTTGGCGTAAAGCGCGTCGTGGAGGTCGCCGATCGGATGTCCCAACTTCTGGTTGATCAGAGCGGTGAGCGCGGCCCACAGCGGGGCGACCGCACTGGTACCGCCGATCACGGTGTCCTGCCCGTTGACGCGAACGCGGTATCCGGTGGATGGGTCAGCGTCGCCTGCTACGTCCGGCACCCCCCGGAATCCGTCCGGAACGCCCACGTTCTGCTGATAGGTGGGCAGGGAGAAGAGTTGGCTCACACCACCGCCGGTGGCGCCCCCGCCCGGCAGCTCGTTCCAGACCGTTTCGCTCGTGGCCGTCATCGTGGTGCCGCCACATCCGACGACGTGCGGGCTGGATGCGGGAAAGTCCACGTTCTTCCCGCTTGGTAGGCCGTCCTGGGCGCCCTCGTCGCCGGACGCGGCGTAGACGGTGATTCCCAAGGCGGCTGCGTCGGCGAAGAGTTCGTCGTAAGCGGTCATTGCCTGCGGGGTCCACACGGGTTCTGGTCCGCCCCAGCTGATGGAGATGACCGAAGGGTTCCGCTGCGCGTCGTGCACCGCTGCCGCGATGGCGTTGTAGAAGCCGTTGGTGGTCTGGAAGGAGAAGTAGACCGCCAGGTCGCAACCCTGTGCGATAGCGCCGATGACCTCGATGTCCAGCGCCACCTCACCGTCGGCGTCGGGGTCGACGCCCGGCAGGTTGCGGCCACCGTCGACCGAGACCGCCGTGATGCGCGGTGTGCGCAATTTCAGATTGCGGAAGTAGGTGTCCAGGTCGTCGGGCTCATACCCGCCGGCGAGCTCGATGACCGCGACGGTCTGGCCGGAACCGTCGACATCGGTCGGGAAGTCGTAGTGCTTGGCCACTTCTTGCGGGGCGTACGCCTGCGCGGCGACCTCCGGCCGCACCGTCCGCATGTGTGGCTTGGCCTGCTGGCGGTTGTCCAAGCCCAGCACTGCCCGCACGGCTGGCGCGATGTCGGTGGGGAGACCGATCCGGCCTTCGCGGCCGCGGAATGTTTCTCCCGCTGACTGGTAATGGCCGAGGTCGACGTCGAACGCCGCGTTCATCTGGGCGACGGTGCCGGACAGCCCGATCGAACGTGCCGCCTGGTTTACGGAGGTGACCGCCAGACCGTGCGCGTGCGCGAATTCCTCGATGCGCGCGACGTCCTGTGGATCCGCCCCCCGCCTGGAGGTGAACTCAGCTCGGTCCTTGATGCGCTCCGACGTGCTCGCCTCCTCGCGCCGCCGCAGCACCACGGTCACGTCGACCGGTGAGTCTGGATGGGCATCGCGCACCCGTCGGGCACCTTCGGGAACCTTGCGTTCGCTGCCTTCGAGCAACTGCCGAGCCTGCTTCTTAGCCATGGTTCTCCTCACACGTCACGTATTGACTTCCGCCGGGGCATACCGGGTCACCCCCTGCGGTTGAGTCCAGTAAGGGATGCCGGCATCCGGCTCGCAATGAACCTCGGGATCCATCGAGGATTCATGTGCCACTCGCGCGACCGGCCGTGGCTGCTGGATTGCCGCTGGTGGAGATTCCCATCAGTTGGTTCTGGAGATGATTCCGGCTGAATCCAGGTTGAACCCTCCCAGGTAGGTCCGCCCGGCGCGAGAAGCCGGACCATGGGGGAAGCGTCGCCGTCGACTCGGCGATGCGGCTTCAGTGAGCTCGCTGCGACCGTCGCAACAGGAGAATCCGTTGTGAACATGCCGGAAGCCAACGAAAACGCCTCGCCGGAAGAGCCTGATCGCTGGCGGAACAAGGATCGGCGTTGGCCTCGGCGGCGGCACGAGGAGAAGGAACCTTTGCTGCGGTGGCCGTGGGGTCAGCGGGCCTTGGCGCGCATCCGTGAGTTGAGACCGCTCCTGGAGTACCAGAGAAGACGCACTGGGATGCGTGACCGCCGCCCAGAACTCGATGGCGCCAGCGACTGCCTCAACAAGGCTGAGCAAGCGATCCTCAATGCACGACGATGGTGGTTGCCGCGGTGGCCGCAGCGCGCCAGCGCAATGGACCGCGTGCTGGCCGAAATCAATGCAGCACGCCTACTCGTAGTGCAAGCAGCAAACCAGGACGACCTTCGGGGAATGCTGTTCGATCTTGCTGTGCTCGTCGAAGAACATCTGCCCAAGACCGATCGACGTCGAGTCGAAGTAGAAAAAATTCTGCAAAAGCGTCCGAGATCCAAGATCACCGAGTCTGAACGGCGAATCGTCGTCGACGCCCTTCGGGCAGCCTACGACGTCCGGCAGCGCAAGTTCGTCCGAGTGCGCAGCTTTGTTCGAATCGTCCATTGGTGGACGGCCGGCCTTGTGGTGGCCGCCGCCGCGATCGGCTATCTGTCCCGCTTCCCCGACGGCACAGTTCCGCTGGTCAAGCTGTGCTTTCCATCCTTCCCGCTACTGCCCTCCACTTCCCAGCAATCTCCCCCTCGGCTGATCGAGGGCTTTGCAGTGTGCCCCACGGGCGCTAGCCCAGGCGTGTGGGACTACGCCGTCGTCGAAGCTGCCGGTTGTAGCCGCAGCGGCTATCACGGCCGCCGCGGCCATGCCCCGGATGAGAGGGGCCGCAACCGCCTACAACGTGCCGATCGCGCTCGCGCTCCTCAAGTTGCCGACCGGTGCATTGACCGCGGTACTCGGTCTGCTTCTCATGCGCGGGCAGTTCGTACCCGGGCTTACATCTCTCGACACGCCTGGCCAAATCGTCGCATGGGCAGTCATCTTCGGCGCAGCACAACAGCTCTTCACCCGCTTCGTCGACCAGCGTGGTACGGCGGTGATGCAGGCTGTGCCTGGTCCTGAGAACCCCAGCACCGACCCTCCGGCCCGAGGACCGTCCCCGGGGTGACAGAGCGTGAATGCCGTGTGTAGCACGGAAATTCTCGGTAAAATGAATGAGGAACCCGTCCAGGTGTTCGGGCGGGCGGCCACGGGGTACAACCGGAGAGCTGCTCACCCGAGCAGCTCAACGCTGACTTCGTGCCGCTGGGGGCACACCATGATCACTCTCATCATCGTGGCCGAAACCCGGTTCTACCGCGAAAGCCTGGTCCTCGCGCTGCGCAGTGCCGCACCTCGACTCGACGTGGTCGCCGCTGTCGCTCGCCCTGAACAGCTGAGGCCAGGCCTGGCCAGGCGATCCGACGGCGTGCTCCTGCTCGACGTCGTCGACGCACGTGACGGACCCGACGTTGTGAACGCGCTGCGCCGTCGCAACCCACGAATTCGGATCGTTGCTCTGGGCGTGTCCGAATGCGAAGCCGACATCATCGACTATGCGGAGGCGGGCGCTGCGGGCTATCTGACGCGCGACAACTCGATCCCCGAAATGGTGTGCACGATCGAAAGCGTCGCGAGAGGGGAAATGCGCTGCTCACCGCGCGTTGCGGCTACGCTCAGCCGAAGGGTCGCCGAACTCGCTGCCAAGTGCCGCCCGCTCGGCGCGGAAAAGAGTCTGAGCCCCCGCGAAATAGAAATCGCGGTGCTGCTCGAAAAGGGGTTGTCCAACCAGCAAATCTCCCGGCGGCTCTGCATCGCCGTGGCGACCGTGAAGAACCACGTGCACAACATCCTGGAGAAACTCGGCTTGCCCGGTCGAGCAGATGTCGCCGCATGGGCGTGGCGACAGGGGTTGCATCGCATCGCGACCGCGAGGCAACTGCCACAGACGAGCCCGTCCGGACCAGACGGCAACGCGTCGATGGCTCCTCCGGAGAGCGGTGTGACTACGGGTCGGTGGCATTGACCAATGCGGTTCAGTCCGCTGCAAGCAAGTAGACGACTGTAGCCTCTCGACCCAAAAAGCCCCGAGAGTGTCCAATTCTTGGCTCTGGCGCTAACCCTGGTGTTTCATGTGGAGTGATGTAGATCCCGCCGTGAAATGCGTGAAAACTCCTGTTCTGCAAGGGACACTACGGATTGTCTGAGTCTGCAGCGGTCCTCACGGGAAGGAGGCGGTCGTTGTTCTCCTTGACGGTGAACACGTAGTAGGCCCCGCGCTGATGCAGGTAGCGCGCGTGCGCCCGGGTGGTGTGCAAGGCATCGGCGGTGACCACCGCGCCGTCGAGGTCGATGGCCTCCAGCAGCGATCACCGTGAACGATCGAGCCCCGGCGGCCACGGCCACGGCCGCGATACCCAGGATCGATACCAGCGAGTGCCGCATGCCCCGCCGATCCGCGGATCATCCACGTCAGCAAAGCATCCCCGCAGATCAGCCACCTCGTCAGCGGCCAGTTCCCGGTCAGCACCACCACCGGAAAGCGGGGCCAGACGATCGAGAACACCGTGACTCGGGCAGGATGAGGCAGCGGGCACGGCTCTCTCACATGACCATGGACGTAGACACTCACATGATCAACAAGAGCCGTGCCCGTCCTGCAGCCGGGGCGAAACGACTTTGCCAGGGCCCTGGTTCGGCGTGGGGTGTTAGTCCATGGTGGAGTTTTTCGTTTCCGGCGCCCATGCCACCGAGGCGATCAGCCCGATCACCAGCACCGCGGTGAGGATCAGCATGGTCGGCGAGAAGCCGATGCTGTCGAGGCTGAGGGGCAGCAGGAAGGTGCCGATCGCCGACCCGATGCGGCTAAGCCCGTTGAGCAGTCCGACGCCGGAGCTGCGCAGATCGGTCGGGAACAGTTCCGGCGGATACACCTGGTCGAGGTTCACGGCAGCCGACATCGTGAACGTGAACACAAGGAACAGCGGGAAGAGCACCGCCGTCGGGGCGTCCGGCCAGATCGCCATCGGCGCCAACGTCGCGATCAGCACCACGAACGAACCGATCGTCAAGCCGCGCCGCGACATCTTCGCCACGAGCCACAGGCCACCGAGGCTGCCCAGGAGCAGGAAGAGATTGAGCAGGCCGTCGCTGGTCGTGGCCTCTTCGCTGACGCCCATCTTCACCAGCACCAGCGGCAGGAACGTGTAGATCGCGAAGTACGGCACCACCTGCGCGTTGTAGAAGATCGTCCCGAATGCCGTGTTGCGCCAGTACTCCCGGCCGAACAGTTCGCGGTAGCGCACCCGCCGCACCTCGCGGTGGGAGCGCACCAGCGCCTCGAACGCCTCGATGTCACCCTTCAGCCGCCGTACGACGGCGCGCGCCTGGTCGACGCGACCCTGCGTCAGCAGCCACCGTGGTGACTCCGGTACGCCGATCCGCAGCAGCACCACGACGATCGCCGGGACGCAGCTCGACGCGAGCAGCCAGCGCCACGAATCGCCGCCGAAGGAAACGAAGTAGTTGCCGAGGAAGAACGCGGTGACGTACCCGACCGTCCAGAACACCGTCAGCGAAGCCAGAAAACCGCCGCGGTACTTGCGAGGCACGAACTCCGCGACGAGTGTCGGCCCGAGTGCGTAGTCGGCGCCGATCCCGATGCCGATCAGCAGTCTCAGGATGAACAACTGCACCGGGTCGGTCACGAAGAACTGTGCGGCCGACGCGACGGCGATCAGTATGAAGTCCAGTGTGTACAGTCGTTGGCGGCCGATCTTGTCCGCCAGCCAGCCGACGATGGTACTGCCCAGGAAGATCCCGATCAGCGCGGACGCGCCGAGCAGCCCCACCCACACTGCGCCGAAGCCGAGGCTCGACGCGATCATCGGCAGGGCGATGCTGATGATGCCGATCTCGTAGCCGTCGGAGTAGTTGGCGGCGAACGTCAGCGCCGTGATGCGGATGTGGAACCGGTTGAGGGGGGCGTCATCGAATGCGGTTTCTGCCGCTTCACTCGGGGAGGAAGGGGTCTTGGTCTGCGGCATAGTCTTCGAAACCTTCCAGTCGTTTCTTAGCCAGGGCACCGGGCGCGTCGGCCATCGCCTCGACTAGTGCCACGGTCGGGGAAGCGACTGCGGCGTGGGAGTCGAACACGAGCTCGGAGGCGATGCCCGCGTGGAGCGCGTCGTCGGCGTAGGGGGTGAGCGCCGAGACGGGCCGGTCCGTGATCAGGAGGGTGCGCAGACCCAGTGCGCGGGCTCACTCGAGGGCCGCGGCGCTTTCCCGGGGGTAGCGGGGGAACGCGACGAGGACGAGCGTCCGTGCACCACGCCGGTGGGCGTGGCGTAGGGCGTCGCCGAACACGCTGCCGGAGTCGGTGAGCAGCCGGACATCCGGGTGGATCTTGGCCGTCAGGTATGCGAACGACGCGGCCTGCGCTGCTGAGACGCGGTAGCCGGCCACGATCAACGGCACCGACGCTATGCGGCTCGCAGCGACCGTGCGCAGCGTCGTGTCGTCGGTCAGCTGTGCGCGTAGGTCGGCGAAGTTGCGCAGGTCGGCGTCGATGGCGTCCTGGAATTTGTTGCCGCCGGACTCCGGCTCGGAGTCGGCTGCGGTGTGACGATGTGGTGCGCGCCGTGATGGCCATCCACCTCAACCAGCTTGCTGCCGGCGGCAGCGGCGTGCACCCGCGCCTGCTGCGCGGCCTGGAGACTGCCCTGCGCGTCGGTGCCCCGGCCCTTCGGGGCGGTCAGGTCCAGTGATTCCACCGCCGTGGTGCCATCGCGACACCGCTTGATGACGTTCTCGAAACGGATCATGCTGGGTCCTCCTCGTCCACGGGGCCGGTTTCGGTGCGGGACGACTCGTCCGCGCCGAGTTCCGCGGAAATCCGGTGCGCCTCGGCGAGTACCAGCTCGCCCAGTTGGCGCTGGCGGTCCTCGTCGATCCGGTAAGACGGGCCGACAATGCTCAGCGCGGCGATGACGCCTTTGGGAGAGCTGATCGGTGCGGCGATCGCGATGACATCGGGTTCGATGGTGGAAATGGTGGCGGAATAGCCACAAGCGGGCACATCGCCTCGGACCGCCTTCCCTGCGGCCGATCCGTCCAGCGAAAGGCTGTGCCCAACCCAGCTAACGTGCCGGATCGACCGGCTGCCTTCGGCTTGGGCAAGGTACACAACTCCGTCATCCGCCGTCCGCGCACACAGATACGCGGACTCGCCGGTCTCCGCAGCGATCGCCCGCAGGGCGGGCTCAGTCAAGGACACCAGCGAATCGTTGCCCAGTGCGCGGGCGCCGAGCTGGATCAACCGGTGCCCCGGGTGGAACACACCGTCATCGGTGCGGTGGACGAATCCGGTCTGTTCCAGGGTTCTCAGCAGCCGCAGCGCTGTGCTCGGCGCGAGTCCTGCCGCGCGAGCGCACTCGGTCAACGTCGTCTCACCGGACTCGGAGACGACCGCGAGGAGGCCCAGCGCCCGTTCAACCGGCCGGTTGGCCAGCTCTGTCATCTTTGCTCCGTCGGTACATGGGGCTTAGTGGATTCCAATCGGCACGGTTTTCGTGGGGTGAAAGCCCATTGCCGTTGCACGGCAGGATGACATACTCTTCACCCGATCGGAAGAGCCTCGTTTCCGATTGTTCTCCGGAGGGACTGGAGGTATCCCGCTTGTTGACGTTGGACGGGTCCGTGCTGGACTGCGATCAAGTCGCCCGGGTGGCACGCGAGAGCGAAAAGGTCGCCCTCGCGAATGCGGCCCTCCTCAAGATCGCTACGGCGCACGACCAGATCGCGGAGGTCGCGGTTCGGCGGCCCGTCTACGGCCGTGGGACCGGCGTGGGTGCCAATCGCACTGTGCGGGTATCGGACGCGCAGGGACACGGGAGGCGGTTGCTGCGAAGCCACGCCGCGGCCTCGGGGCCGAGCCTTTCCGCAGACACCGTCCGCGCGATGCTCCTGATCCGGCTCAATCAGATCGCTGCGGGCGGCTCCGGCGTCTCCCCCGCTACGGCGCAAGGACTGCAGCAGATGCTGAACGAGGGCGCGTTGCCCACCGTTCGGGAACACGGTTCGGTGGGAACCGGGGACCTGGCGGCACTCGCCGGGACGGCACTGACGCTGATCGGGGAACGCCCGGCAAGCCGCCCGTGGACGCCGATGAGCGACTTCCCCGAGCCTGATGCACTGCCGTTCATCAGCAGCAACGCACTGACCCTCGGCAGGATCACGCTCGCGCTCGCCGACCTGGAACCATTGGTGCGCGCGGCTACCGTAGTCGCGGGCCTGTCTTTCACCGCAGTGCGGGGCAACCCCGAGGCGTTCTCGGAGCAGGCCGCGCGCGCCACTCCCTTCACCGGTACGGCATTGGTCGCCGAGTGGCTGCGCGAGTTGATCAGCTCTCCCCCGTCCGCGGCCAGGATCCAGGACCCGTTCGGATACCGGGTGTTCCCGCAAGCGCATGGCGCGGTCGTCGACACGGTCGCCGACCTAACCGCCACCGTAGCCACGCTTTCCGCCACGGCACAGGAAAACCCACTGCTGGTCACGGCTGCCACCGGCGAGCAGGCCACTGTCGTCCACCACGGCGGCTCCCACATGGCGGCCCTGGCGCTGCGACTGGACACGACGCGCCTCGCTTTCGCCCAATCAGCTCCCCTGCTACTCGGGCGAATCCGCACGTTGACCGACCCGTCGTACACCCAACTCACATCGTTCCTGGCATCCGGACCGCCGGGCTCCTCCGGAACGATGATTCTGGAATACGTGGCCGGATCCGCCTACGGCGCGCTTCGGGCAGCTGCCGCTCCCGTAAGTGTGGAAACCGTCGTGCTGTCTCGCGGAACCGAGGACGATGCCAGCTTCGCCCCGTTGGGCGCACGGCAATTGGAGACCACTGTGGACTCTTACCGAACGATGATCGCGTGTGAACTCGTCCACGCCCTACGCGCGCTCGCTCTACATGGCGAGCACGCCTCCTGGCTGCCTTCACCACTGCTGGCCGAGGCGTGGAGGCGATGCCACGACGGCAACACCTCCCGCACGGCCAACCACTCCGACCGCGACCTCGAGAACGAGCTGGCCGCTGCCGAGGAGCTCCTCCCAGCGCTGGCCGACCTTCTCCCAGCACTGCCACGGACAACGTACTCACGCGCGCCGCGAACCCCGACGTCATCCGGCGTCGCTTGACAGCACCTCTCCCCACCAGTGTCTTGGTTTCGACTTCGAAGATCGACGCGGTCGGTGCGGATCAACGGCGACATCGCCGCCGTTGCCGGGCGGCGCCGCCCTCGATCTCGGCGAGCGCGGCGTTCCGGTGGATCCGGGCTCTGGCTACCCAAAAGCTCACGGGCATCCACCTGCGTGAACAGGTCACTCCGGCTTTGCGGCGAAGCGGACCAAGGTGTTGTTCGGGCGAAGGTTGCGGATCGGGAAGAAGCTTCCCATGCAGGGGTTCAGGAAGCGGAACGTCATCCGTCGGCCCCGCGGGTATCCCACGTCCTGGACCTCCGCGACGGCAGGGTGCAGGGCGAACAGTCGCTTGCGCAGTTGGTCGACGCTGGCTCCCCAGGGCAGCGGTGGCAGCTTGTACTTGTCTTCCGTCTTCGCCTTGCGGCCGCGCATCATCAGCACGTCCAGCCAGCTTCCGCCCGAAGACCAGTCGCCGTAGCGCCCCGTTCCAACTCGCCTGCAACACCATCTGCTTCCGCAACGTGGTGCTGCAGATCCGGCAGGCCGGCGTGCGCGGACGCGTGTGGATCGACGAACTCGACCTCACCGGCACGGCCGGCTGCTGGTCACCGGCGGCAACGGCGCGGGCAACTCCACCCTGCTGCAGCTGGCCGCCGGCTGGCTGGCACCCGACACCGGCAGCGTGCAGCACCGCCGAGGCATCCGCGTCGGCCTGTTCGAACAGGACGTCGCCTTCGCCGCCCCCGCAAGAGCCCGCAAGAGCCCGCAAGAGCCCGCAGCAGCTCTACGCCGCCACCCACCGGCCCGGCCCGACACCTGCGCGAACTGGGCCTGCTCGCCCCCGGCCGACCTCAGCCGCCCCGTCGGGGCTCTCGGTCGGCCAGGACCGCCGCCTGGCCCTGGCGCTGCTGCTCGCCGACCCACCACCGGTGTTGTTGCTGGACGAACCACCAACCACCTGTCGCTGAGCCTCGTCAGCGAACTCGAAGACGCCCTGCACACCGCTCCCTGCGCCATCGTGGTCGCCAGCCACGACCGCTGGCTGCGGCAGCGCTGGAACGGGGCCACCCTGAACCTGCACGACGGCCGCTACAACGCCTGAGGAGAGCCACGGCCATGCCCGACACACCCGACCCCACCCGGGTGCATCCCAGCACCCGGCCGGAGCTGACCAACGTCGCCTTCCTGTCCACAGTGGTCAGCTCGCCGCTGATCGAGATCGGCGAGTACACCTACTACGACGACCCCGACGGCGCCGCCGAATTCGAAACTCGCAACGTGCTCTACAACTACGGGCCCGCGAAGCTGCGCATCGGCCGGTTCTGTGCGCTGGCCACCGGCGCGCGGTTCATCATGCCCGCCGCCAACCACCCCATGATCGGCTGCTCCACCTACCCGTTCACCATGTTCGGCGGCGACTGGACCCAGGCCACCCTCGACATCGCCGCCAACCTGCCCGCCAAGAACGACACCGTGGTCGGCAACGACGTCTGGATCGGCCGCGACGCCACCATCATGCCCGGCGTGCACATCGGCGACGGCGCGATCATCGCCACCGGCGCCGTGGTCACCGGCGACATCCCCGCCTACGGCATCGCCGGCGGCAACCCGGCCCGGGAGATACGCCGCCGCTTCTACGACGCCGACGTCGAGCTGCTGCAACGCATCGCCTGGTGGAACTGGCCCATCGAGACCATCACCGCCCACGTGCGCACCATCATGGCCGGCGAGCCCAAAGACCTCGCCGCGGTGGCCCGCCGGGAAGGACTGCTCGATGCCTGAACTCCACACCGCCGCCCCCGACGGCTTGCGGCTGTGGACCGAATCCTGCGGCGCCCCCGCGCCCGACCGCGACGCCGACTGCAACGGCGGGTGGCCGAATGGCGGCTGCTGGCCGGCGACGAGTGTTTCACCGCACTGCCGGAGCGTGGTCGGCTGCACGGCGACCCGACTGGTGACCAGAGTCGCCCGCGGTCGGGCTGAAGGTGATCGCCACCAGCCACAGCAGCACCCCGACCACGGCCAGATGATGCAGCCCGGCGGCGAAACCAGCAGGCGCGGCCGGAGAACCTGCGACCGCGCCGAACACCGCGACGCCTCGGAAGCCGGGCTGTCGGCTAGCGCCGCCAGCGCCCACCTGGCCAAGCTCTGCGCCGGCGGCCTGATCGAGGCCGAACGGTCCGGGCGGCACCGCTACTTCCGGCTCGTCGACGACCGGGTGGCCGCCGTGCTGGAAGCCCTCGCCGCCATCGCACCGACCGAACCGCTGCGCCAGGGCACCCGCGCCGCCGCAGTGCGCGAAGCCCGCAGCTGCTACGACCACCTCGCCGGCCGGCTCGGCGTCGCGGTCACCGCGGCACTGCTGGACCGTGGGGCGCTCGCCACCGAAGACGGCATCCCCGACACCCGCCGCCGCCCCGGCGATGGCCTGTCCGTGCAGCTCAGCGACCTCGGTCCGCACGCCGGACCGGTCTTCTCCGCACTGGGCGTGGACCTGCAAGCCGTGCAGACCGGGCCGTCGCGGCGGCCGCTGTCCGGTTCTGCGTGGACTGGAGCGAGCAGCGCCACCACCTCGCCGGGCGGCTGGGCGCAGCGTTGCTGACCGCGCTGCTCGACACCGGCTGGCTGGTCCGCAGACCTCAGCGGCGTGCGCTGAAACTCACCGAGCACGGCGCCAACGGCCTGCTGGAGGTCCTCGGTGTCACGCCGGACGGGTCCGATCGGTCAGCAGCCGCACCGCCAAACCGACCAGCACCGTTCCCATGAAGTAGCGCTGCATCCGCAGCCACACCGGCCGCCGCGCCAGCACAGCCGCCACCGGCCCGGCAATCACCACGATCAACGGATGGAGCGCAAGGTCTCCTCGTCTGGTTCGACGAGGACGTTCCCGCCGGGGAAGATCACAGTCGGAACCTTGCGGATGTTGCCGTTTGCGGCGAGGGCCTCGTCCCACCGCCCGGGATCCTGGTCAAGGTCGATCCACTCGTATGTGAGCCTCATGTCATCGAGGACGCGCAGTGCAAGCTGGACGTCGGGGCAGTCAGAGCGACCGTAGACACGAATGGGGCTCTGGTCGGTTTGTGTCTTCATATCTGGCTCTCCTGTCATCGTGCGGTGTTCGGATCGCTGTGCATCGGGCGGATCAGCGGTGGGTGCCGAGCGTTTCGAGGGCGCCGGCCAACCGGTCCAGGGCGCCTGAGATCCACGGCAGCGACACCGGATCGTCGCTGCGCAGTGCTGTCCAGCGCTGGTCGGTGGTCCGCCCGTAGAGGAGGCTCGTCGCTACCCGGAAGCGCAGGCTCTGCGGTGCGTCACCGAAGTGTTCGCCGGCGAGCACGCCGATGCCGTGTTCGTCGAGGAGGTGATCGGCGAACACGACTCCCGTCTCGATGCTGCGGGCCGCCAGCGCGGGGCGCAGGGCTTCCAGGTCGGGATACAGGTAAAAGGCGGCCTGCGGCTCCCGACAGGCGGCACCCGCCTTCGTGAACACCGCATGAGTCGCGCGGGCCACCGCCGCGTGCAGTCGTCGGCTTGCGGCGATGTGCCCGGTGACAGCGGGTGGTGCGGCATAGATGTAAGCAGCCGCCGCCTGCATGGGACCGGCGAGGCAGGACCACAGCTCGCTGCCGATTCCGGCGATCCGATCAGCGATGCGCTGTCCGGTCGGTCCGGGTGGGGTGCGCAGGTAACCGACGCGCCAGCCGCCAAGCGACATGGTCTTGCTCAGGCCGCCGGTGACGATTGTCCGGTCCGGTACCAGCGTCGCCGGGCTGTGCACAGTGGTGGGGTCATAGGCGAGGTCGCGGTAGATCTCATCGCTGATGATGGTCAGGTCATGCCGGTCGGCGAGCTCGCAGATCCGGCGGATCAACTCGGTGCTCGCCACGGTTCCGGTGGGGTTGTCCGGGAGGGTGAGGATCATGATCCGTGGATCGGCACCGTCGACGCGGGCGGTGGCGAGCGCGGACTCGAGCAGGTCGGGATCGGGGACACCGCCTGCGGCGGCCGGGATCGGTACTGGGATCGCGCGTTTGCCGGTCAGCCGGATCTGCGCCGCATAGGTGACCCATGACGGGGCAGCCAACACGACGTCGCCGGGCAGCGCGGCGAGTGCGGCGTACAGCAGTGGTTTGCTGCCCGGGGCGAGCAGGATCTGGTCGGCGTCGGTGGGCAGACCGCCGCGCGAGAGGTATCCGGCGACGGATTCGCGAGCCCGGACCGTCCCGGCGACGGGCGTGTAGGAGTTCTCACCGGCTCCCTCCGCCAGCGCGGCGGCTGCTTCGGGGAGCACGGGCAGACCGGCTTCACCGAAGCCGAGGTGGACGATGTCCTCGCCCGCCGCGCGACGCGCGCTGATCGCGTCATTGAGGGCGAGGGTCGCTGAGCGCGAAACCACGGGTTCTCCTGGAATCCAAGGGAAAATGCGGGTGTGGGGTTCGACCGGGCGGCTGTGCCCGATTCGCCGGAGCGTCGGATCAGCTCTCCGCCACGGGAAGGTCGTACATCCGGCGCACGCTCGTGCCCAGCTTGCTGATGTCGGCGCCGTAAACGTGGATCGAGATCACCGTCGACTCCTCGGCGTTGCGAACCAGGTGGATATCGCCGGGCGGGGCGAAGCCGCATGCGGTTCCGGTTCCGTTGATGACGTCGGCGGTCGGGACGAGACGGGCGGTGGTGCCCTGCCCGCGCAGTTCGTATCGCCGCTCGGTCTCCGCGCCCTCGTAGACGCCGGTGACGCACCAGGCGACGTGATCGTGGATGGGGGTCTGTTGTCCGGGTTGCCAGACCAGTGCTACGACGGAGAAGCTGCCGTCCGGCTCGGCGTGCACGATGTGCTGTCGGTACCGCTCCGGGTCGCCCGCGCGGTACTCGGCCGGTAGCAGATTCGGCCGTGCCAGGAAGGGTTCGAGCTGCCTGGCCACGAGTTGCGCAGACTCGGCGGGTGGCCGCTCGAGACGCACGACATCACGCACCGTGGAGACGAGTTCGGCGAGAAGCGGCGTGCGGTGCATGGCAGAGGCGGAGGTCATCGGTTCTCCGATCAAAAGGTGCGATGGACATAACGAGGGGCTGCGCCGAGGCCAACGAGGAGCGTCAGATCGGCGGCACCACCGCACCGGTGCCCGAGTCCGGTTCCTGTCCGGCGTGGATCGCGAGGGTTTCGAACCCGTGCAGCTGTGTCATGGACATGAGCCTGCCGGGCAACAACCCTTGCGGTCTACTTCGAGATTCTTGCCGTCGTAGCGGCTACCGCTTATGTCTGGGGAACGCGCGAGCTGTGTTCCAGCGTTCACCCATCCCCTGCATCTCATCGGCGGCTTGCTGCAACGCCTCCAGCATCAGCCGGGTGACCGGGACATTCTCGTGACCGGACAGCGTGTATGCCGCAACGGTCCGGGAGTCCGCAGGAATCACCGGTCGGCTGACGATCTTCGGGTGACGGATGAACGACTGCACCATGCTCGGCATCACCGCGATGCCCATCCCGGCGGCCACCAGACTCTGCACCGCGAGGTTGTCGTCGGTGGTGAAATCGATGTCGGGTTCGAAACCGGCCGCCGCACAGGACCGGACGAAGTGGCTCCGGCAGCGCACGCAACCGGCGATCCAGCGTTCCTCGGCGAGTTGGACCAGCTCGACCGATCGGCGTCGGGCCAGCGGATGTTCGCGCGGCAGCAGGACGATCAGCGGATCGTCGAGAAGTTCGAGCGTGAACAGGTCGTCCGATTCGGACTGCTCACTCGTGGCCTCGTAGCTGAAGGCCAGCGCGATGTCGCATTCCCCGCGCCGCACGGTGTCGACCGACGCCGGCGGCTCGCCCTCCAGCAACTCGATTCGGATTCCAGGATGACGAGCCTTGATCGACGCCACGGCCGGCGGGATCAGCGTCGCACTCGCGCTGGGGAACGCGCAGATCCGGATGCGGCCGGCCTTCAAGCGGGTGATGGCGGTCATCTGGTTCTGCGCGGAAGAGATCGATCCGAGGATGCCTGCCGCGTGGCGCGCGAGAACCTCGCCAGCCTCGGTGAGCCGAAGCCCCCGGCCCGCCCGCACGAACAGCGGTGTGCCCACCGAGCGCTCAAGTCCCTTCATCTGCTGACTGATCGCCGGCTGCGTGTAACCGAGATTCCTTGCCGCTGCGGCGAAGGAGCCGGTGCGCACGACCTCGTCGAACGCCCGGACATGCCTCAAGTCGAACATCTCCGAACCATAAGCATTTCTTTGAGAGGTGTAAATAAGTCATGTCTGGACTTCGATCCGGATCCTGCGCGATCGTTGCACAACCCACTCGTACCGATGGACGGCGCCGATCCCTCCCGCCGCTGCATCTCTTTCGCCATACACCGGTCAGGACCGGTTCGCGCTCCCTGAGAACACCTGCTGGATGAGCCGAGCAGTGGGCGGGTGCTCGTCGGCGGCGTCGACATCACCGATACCGACGTGTACACCGACCAGGTGCGCCGCCGGATCGGCATGGTGTACCAGGATTTCAACCTCTTCCCGCACCTGAACGTGTTGAAGAACCTGACCATCGCCCAACGCAAGGTGCTCAAGCGCGGGGAGGCCGAATCGGTTCGCATCGCTCGGGAGAACCTGGCCCGGGTCGGCCTGGCGGAAAAGGAACTCAGCTATCCCGCGCAACTGTCCGGTGGCCAGCAGCAGCGAGTCGCCATCGCCAGGGCGCTCGCCATGGGGCCAGAGCTGATGTTGTTCGACGAGCCGACCAGCGCACTCGACCCCGAACTCGTCGGCGAGGTACTGCGGGTGATGCGCGGCCTCGCCGACGACGGGATGACGATGATGGTCGTGACGCACGAGACGGGCTTCGCACGCGACGTCGCTGACCGCGTCGTCTTCATGGATGGCGGCGTCGTCGTCGAGGAGGCCCACCACACGAGGTTCTGGGCAGCCCTTGCCATCGCCGCCACCGCGCGCATCCGATGAACCAGCCGATACTGCTTCTCAACTCTGTCCACAAGAGACAGTTTGTAATAAAATCCAAATACCACAGGACTAATCGGCTCATCCTATGGCAGCGTCAGAACAACCCTGAATGCCTCCTGATGACACGACATGCCTCGTCGAGATGGGATGGTGCGAGGTCCGACGTCCACGCAGCCGGATCGACGAGGCCGGTCACCGTCCACGTGGCATGGCTCGGGCAGGGTTCCCAAAACTCGCAAGCAAGCAGCTATCAACCACGCTCACAACCCGCACCGCCACGCAGAACGAATTGGGATCAACGACCTGGTCGGCTCTGGGCTCCGTCCAGGTCGTGCAGGCCGTCAGCCGCGTTCACGCGATCACGCTCGTGCGAAATCGGCGACCAGGGTCTCGTAGCTGACCTGACCCTGCTTGACGGCGCCGGTCTGCACCGCGACCTCGATCATCAGATCGATCGCGTCCCTCGTAACCTTCCACTGCGGCTGCAGTTTCGGTACGACGGCCTCGGCGAAGTGCTGGATGTACTGCTTCGAGACGTCCAAGCCTCGTCCGTCGAAGCTGTCGGAGTTCAGCAGATCGGCAGCTTCATCCCGGTTGGCCAAGATCCAGTCCTTCGCTTCCCACTGCGCAGCGAGCCACGCCTTGCACGCGTCCGCGTTCGACTTCGCGTAGTCTTCGCGGGCGATGAGCACATCGACCTGTTGCTTGCTGAGCAGATCTGGAACGCCGCTGGCGTTGAAGTCGATGAGTACCTTGCCGCCGGTCTGCTCGGCCATCAGGCGCGCGGTGGCGAACGTGATGCCGACGTAGGCGTCGATCTTCCCGGCGCTCATCTGGGCAATGGCCGGGGTGGTCTGCCCGACGGCGAGCGGAGTGACGTCGCCATCGGACATTCCCGCCTGCTTCAGGGCCAGCCGGAGTTGCTTGTCGGCCCCGGCGCCGATCGCTGTGACGCCGACGGTCTTGCCCTTCAAGGACGCCATCTTGTCGGCGAAACTCGCCGACTCGGATGGCCACTTCCCCTTGTTGACGACGATCGAGTAGGTCGTTTCGGGGATGCGCATGCCGATGATGACGGGCCGGTCCCCTGCCCTGGAGTTGGCGAAGGTCGTCATCACGAGCAGCGTGTCCTGCATCTGTCCGTCGATTTGGCCGGCTGTCTGCAGCTGCATCCCCTGGACACCGCTGGAGGGGTGCAGGAACTTCGGCACTTCCAGGTTGTACTTGCCGTAGTGCTGCTGGTCGAGGTTGACCGCGTCGAGGAAGTAGTTGTCGCCCGGTGCCGTGGCGACGCGGAAAGGCGTCGGCTGCGGCGCAGCGCCCGCGGCGGTGCCGGTGGCGGACGAACCCGACGAACCGTCTCCGCACGCGCTGAGAAGGGCACCCGCACCGGCTGCGAGAACCGATGCTCCGGCCATCCGGAGCACGGTGCGGCGGCTGGTCCGGGCTAGATCTAACTGGGAATCAGTCGAATCGCTGGATCGGTTGTGCATGGCTCTACCTCTCTTTGGCACGGTCATCCGACCGGAGATCGTCCGCCTCGTGGCTGTTCGTTCGGTGGTGTTGAAGCGGGTCGGTCAGCCGCCCACGTGCTCATGCCCCGGCTTTGCCGATCACCGGAGACCTCGACAGCGCGAGCTCAGCCGCCAACTCCCGGCGCATCTTCACGTGCTCGGCCGGCATCGCCACCGCAGCTCCACCGACGAACCGGTCGCCGTGGTAGTGCCGGATCGCGAACCGCCCGTCCGCCGGCCCTGTCGTGACCTCGGTGCGGTCGTGGTCGGCCCGCGGGGCACCTGCCATCTGCACCTTCACCCCGGCCTGGTCGGTCCAGAACCACGGGACGGGCCGATACGGCGCGTCCTGGCCGACGATCTGCTCGGCCACGTGCCGGGCCGAGTCCATGGCGTGCTGGACCGAGGTGAGCCGCTCCAGCCGGTCACCGAGCGGAAACCGCACGCAGTCGCCGATTCCGCTCACGTGCGGGTCGGAGGTTCGCAGCCGGGAGTCGACCACGACCCCGTCCTCCACCACCAGCCCGGCTCGTTCGGCCAGTTCAGTCGACGGCGCTGAGCCGATCCCCACGACCACGAGGTCCGCGACACCACCAGCGCCCGATCCGCCGTCGACCCCGCCCGCTTCGAGCCGCACCCGAAACGCCGCATCGACGAAGGCGAACTGCTGCTGGGCAGCACCGTGCT
>NZ_JBSFBZ010000027.1:0-94555 GCF_053593195.1 Saccharopolyspora sp. NPDC002376 | reverse complement strand
TCCGGCCATGCTTCGGTGTTCAGAGTTTCTTTTCTTCATCAAGGGCGGCCCCTGCGGGGCCGCCTGCCTGCGGTTTCCCTGCCCGGGCCAGCGGGGACCGCCGGGGCCCCGCCTCCGGCACCCCAGCGCCCCCGCGTCCCGGGCTGACGGGAAGGCAGGCGGCCCCGCACCGCCAGACGGGCACGCCAAACACGCAAAGGATGTCCTCGCCGGACGGCAGGTCTCCAGGGTGAGGGTTCAAGATCGAACGCTGCGGTTCGGTCGTGGCTGCTCTGTCCTCACCCCATCGACCTCCCACAGGGCTATCAGGCCGCGTCAAGGGGGCAAGCTTCTGCCAGCACGTACCGTTGGCACCGGATGTTGCCCCCTTGACACGACCTGATCGGTCTACGACAGGTCGACGGGGTGAGGACAGAGGCCCTCCCTTGTGCGGATTAGGAGAAACCCGGTGCCGCCTAGGCAGGCTCCCAACCGGTGAGGTTCAGTCGGATCGAACCGGACCAGGTCGTGCTGCCATCATCGTCCTCGACCGAGATAGCGTAGATCTGCTGAACGGCTCCAGGGCACACGTGCCCCTTGGAGGCAGCCAAAACCTCGTCGTAGAGCTTGCGCGCAAGTTCGTACGCGGTATCCGGGTCGTCCGCTGTCGTCTTTGTTGTGGCGTCGATGGTCACGAGATTGCCCGTTGCGGCGATCTCGGCATCGTAGGGGCTGCCAGGGTCAAAGCGTGCCTCGCGCTTCAGCACGACAACGACGCCACCAAGGTCCAGAATGTCACTCACAACACCATGGTCGTGATCCTCGGTGCAGTTGTTACCTCACATGCGTGACTTAGCCAGTCGCGGTACAAATTTGGTACAAGCCAGATCGGCGACCAGTGGGGAACAACGACAAACTATGATGACTGTTTCGCCTGGTCAGCGCGCGTTTGTGGGTGGTTTCCGCTGGTCCGAGAACTCCGTGATGCACTACATCTCCAAGCGGGGCCTCTACCGCGAACTCACCCCGGAGTGGGGTCCGTAGGTCGCAGTAGCGACGTTGGCGGTGTATGCGACGCCTTCGGTTTGTCGGTGGTACTCCTTACCCTCTTCGTCGTGGAAAAGCTGCGATACCGCTTCATCACCGGTCCTGACGACGCCGAGTTCTGCCGTCGGATCAGCGGTCTGCTGGAGGAGGGTTACGTTCTCCACGGCACGCCAACGTTGACCTGCAAGGGTGACACCGTGATCGCCGGGCAGGCCGTGATCCTGCCCTCCGATCAGGAGTGATCCTGGTTCGGCCGAGAGCTCTCGCAGCACGTGAGTTCGTCTGCGGTGCAGCGGACGGTGGTGAACTTCCGTGGCGTTCGCCTCAGCACGTCGTTCGCCGTTCTCACCGCACGTTGAAAACGATCGCGTTCTTCGGGCATAAAGGACGATGCGACCGGTGGTCGCGTGAGGTGGTCCGTCCTGGCGCGCTGCGGGCTGGCCTATCCTCTACCCGGCGTGGGCGCACACCGGGCCCACCTCGAGAGGAGTGACGTGGCAGCCACTGAGAACGCCCGCCGACTGGCCCTGATCGCGGCGCAGGCCGCGGCGGACAAGAAGGCCACCGACGTGGTCCTGCTGGACGTCTCGGAGCAGCTGGTCATCACCGACTGCTTCCTGATCGCTTCGGCGTCCAACGAGCGGCAGGTCGTGGCGATCGTCGACGAGATCGAGGAGAAGGTCCGCGAGGCCGGTACCAAGCCGGTGCGCCGCGAGGGTGCTCGCGAGGGGCGTTGGGTCCTGCTGGACTTCGTCGACCTCGTGGTGCACGTCCAGCACGCCGAGGAGCGCTCCTTCTACCAGCTGGAGAAGCTGTGGAAGGACTGCCCGCGCATCGAGTTCGAGGACAAGGACGCGCCTGCGGCCGACTCGCCGGACGCCGAGGCGTGAGCCTCGACCGACTGGTGCTCTGGCGGCACGGCGAGACCGACTACAACGCGGCCGGGCGGCTCCAGGGGCACCTGGACAGCTCGCTCACCGAGACCGGTCGGCAGCAAGCCCGCCAAGCCGCGCCGGCGATCGCCCGGCTCTCCCCGGACATCGCGATCAGCTCCGACCTGAACCGCGCGCGCACCACCGCTGAAGCGTTCACCGAGGTCAGCGGCACGTCGGTGCGGGTTGACAAGCGGTTGCGCGAGACACACCTGGGCGAGTGGCAGGGCCTCAGCGGAGCTGAAGTCGAGCACGGCTGGCCCGGCGCGCTGGACACCTGGCGGTCGACGCCGACGTGGGCGCCGCCGGGCGGGGAGACCCGCATCGAGGTCGCCGAACGCGCTGCGGAGGTGGTCGAGGAACTCGACCACCAGCACCGGGGCACTGCGCTGCTGTGCGCGCACGGCGGGCTGATCACCGCGGTGACCGCGAAGCTGGTCGGGTTCCCGCTGGAGCTGTGGCCGGGCCTGGGCGGCATCGGCAACTGCCACTGGGTGGTGCTCAAGCGGCGCAGCGAGAACCACTGGCGGCTGATGGCCTACAACGCCGGGATGCCCGCCGGAGCTTGATCCTCTGCTCTTGCTGATCGGGCACCGGCAAGACCATCGCCGTTGGGCGCACCGCGGGCGAGCGCTGATCGGATTCGGCGTGTGACGTCGTAGGGTTGCGGTGTGCCCATTGCAGTCGTCACCGATTCGACGGCGTACTTGCCGGCGGGATACGCCGAGCAGTACGCGGTGCGGACCGTTCCCCTGCACGTCAGCGTGGACAGCGCGGTGGCGGTGGACGAGCCGGACTTCGGTCCGGACGACCTGGCGCGGGCCTTCGCGCGCAAGCACCGGGTGACCACTGCGGGCGCGACGCCGCAGGAGTTGGCGAGCACCTTCCGGGCAGCTCTCGACGAAGGTGCCGACGGTGTGGTGGCGGTGCACCTGTCCCGGCAGCTTTCGGGCACGTGGGACGCGGCGCGGTTGGCCGCCCGCGAGGTCGATCCGGAACGGGTGCGGGTCGTCGACTCACGTTCCGCCGCGATGGGGTTGGGGTTCTCGGTGCTGGCTGCGGCCGAGTCGGCGAAATCCGGCGCTGACCTGGACGAAGTGGTGCGCGCCGCGACCACGACGGCCGAGCGCACTACCACCTTGTTCTCCGTGCAGACGCTGGAATACCTGCGCCGCGGCGGGCGGATCGGCACCGCCGCGGCAGTGCTGGGTACGGCGTTGGCGATCAAGCCGCTGCTGCACGTCCACGACGGGCGGATCGACGCCTTGGAGAAGGTCCGCACCACCACGCGAGCCATGTCCCGGTTGCTGGAGATCTCCTCGTCCGCAGCGGGTTCCGGTGCAGCGGCCATCGCGATCCACCACCTGGCCGCGCGAGAGCGCGCGGAGCAGCTCGCGGGCCGGATCCGCGCCGAACGCGGTGACTCCGTGGACTGCGTGGTTTCGGAGGTGGGCGCGGTGATCGGGGCGCACATCGGGCCCGGTGCAGTGGGTGTCGTGGTTCTCCCGAACGGGTGGCGTTCGCTCGATTGAAAGCCTTTCGGCGGGCGGATTCCACACCATCGAGCTGAATTCGTGTCCACAGTGGTCGGAGTCGCGAAAAATAAAGCTGCATAAGGCTTTTCAATTGCTCTACCCTCGTCATCATGTTCGACGTACAAGCATTCCGCGCTGTTGGTGAACCCGACGAAGAACTCGATCCGCGAAGCAGACTGCAATCCCTGGGGCGACATGCCGCCCGCGACGACGCAGCGGAGCGCGCCGGGCCTGGCTACTCGGTGGCGCCGCCGGAACCGGCGCCGCGCACGCGCATGCGCAGGTTCGTCGAGAGGTGGCTGCCCGAATCCCTGCTGAGGTCCAGAGTGGACCCCGGTCGGGCAGGCGTGCTCGCCCTTGCCTTGGTGGCCGCTGTGCTGCTGGTCGGTGTCATCGCTTTGACCTGGACGTCGCGGTCAGTCGCCGATCCAGCACCACCGCCGGTCCTGCCGCCACCACTGCCGGAGACCACCGCCGCCGATCCAGAACTCGTCGTCAGCGTCGTCGGCAAGGTCAACAGTCCAGGCCTGGTCACGGTCGAGCCCGGCAGCCGGGTCGCCGATGCGGTCGAGGCTGCCGGCGGCGCGCTGCCGGACACCGACCTGACCGGACTCAACCTCGCCCGTCGCCTGACCGACGGGGAACAGCTCTACGTCGCCGTGCCGGTTCCGGCGCAGGCCCAGTCGGGGAAGGACGGCGACGGCAAGGTCGATCTGAACACCGCAACGGAGGAGCAACTCGATGAACTGCCAGGCGTCGGCGAGGTCACCGCCAAGCGGATCGTGCAGTGGCGAACCGAGCACGGTGGCTTCGACTCGGTGGACCAGCTGCGGGAGGTCGGCGGGATCGGGGTTTCGCGCTTCTCCCGGCTGCGGGAGTTGGTGCGGGTATGACCACCGGATTCGACCTCCGACTGGCGCCGACGGCGGCTGCGGTCTGGGCGGTGACGTTGCTCGGCCTGCTGGTCGGGTGGGGTGCGGCAGCGGTGACGGCGGCGTTGGCGTTGCTGGCGGTTCCGCTGATGTGGCCGGTCTCCAGGAATCGGGCCTGGGCGAGGGGAGCGCTGGTGGTCCTGCTGCTGGCAGGTGTCGCCGCGGCCGGGATGGCGGTCCGGAGCTATCGCGTCGAGCACCACCCGGTGCACCAGGCGGCTCAGCACGGCGAGCGGCTGACAGCGCGGGTGACTTTGACCAGCGCGCCGATCCCGTTGCGGGGACCGGCTTTCGGGGCACAGCGAGCGCAGGACCGAGCCTTGGTCCGGGCCACTTTGGAGACTGCCGACGTCGCGGGTCAGCGCGTGCTGGCTGGTGGATCAGTGGTGCTGCTGGTGCCGACCGAGCAGTGGCGCGAGCTCATCGCCGGGCAGCAGGTGACGGTCCGGGGCAAGGCTGCACCACCGCGGTCGGGAGAGCTCACCGTCGCGGCGATGCAGGTGTTCGGAGCGCCCACCGAGGTCACTTCGCCCCCGGGTTGGCAGCGCGTAGCGGCGGACCTGCGGGACGGGCTGCGCAGCACGGCTTCAGCCGAGCTGAGTCCGGCTGCGGCTGGACTGCTGCCCGGTCTGGTCGTCGGCGACACCAGAGCTCTGCCGCCCGAGGTGGAGCAGGACTTCGAAACGGCAGGTCTCACGCACCTCATGGCGGTGTCGGGTGCCAACTTGGCGATCGTGTGCGGCGCAGTGCTCGTGGTCCTGCACTTGATCGGCGCGGGACCGGTGCTGTCGGCAGCGGGGGCGGGTGCGGCTCTCATCGGGTTCGTCGTGCTGGCAGGTCCGGAACCGAGCGTGCTGCGAGCGGCGGCGATGGGAGCGATCACCCTGCTGGCGCTGGTCCTGGGCAGACGGCGTTCGGCACTGCCGGTGCTGTCGGCGAGCGTGATCGGCTTGCTGCTGCTGTTACCGGAACTGGCCACGAGCCCGGGGTTCGCCCTGTCGGTCGCGGCTACGGCCGGGCTGGTGCTGCTGGCCCCGACGTGGGCGGCGGCTCTGCGTGATCGCGGTGTTCCGATCGGCGTGGCGGAGGCCATCGCGGTTCCGCTGGCGGCGCACGTCGTCACCGCTCCGCTGATCGCGGCGCTGTCCGGGACCGTCAGCCTGGTCGCGGTGCCGGCGAATCTGCTGGCAGGTCCGGTCGTCGCACCGGCGACCGTCTTCGGGGTGCTGGCAACGATGATCGCGCCGTTCTCCGGATGGCTGGCCGGCGTGTTCTGCTGGTTGGCCGCGCCGGAGCTGGAATGGCTGGTGCTGATCGCTGACCGCGCGGCAGCTGTGCCCGGCGGATCGTTCGACTGGCTGCCCGGCACCGCCGGTGGTCTGCTGCTGGCGGGGCTAGTCGTCGTCGGCCTGATCTTGTTGCGCGGCAAGCGGTTCCGAGTTCTGGCATCGGTGGCGCTGCTGCTCGTGGTGCTCGTGCTGGTGCCGGTGCGCAGCGCTGTGTCCGGCTGGCCGGTTCCCGGCTGGAGCATGGTGGCTTGCGATGTCGGGCAGGGAGATGGGCTGGTGCTCGCCACCGGGCGGCCGGAGGAGGCCGTGGTGGTTGACACCGGGCCGGACCTCGAACGGTCTGCGGCGTGCCTGGACCGGCTGGGGGTGCGTCGGATTCCGCTGGCCGTGCTGACGCACCTGCACGCCGATCACGTCAGCGGACTCACCGGGTTGTTGGGCAAGTTCTCGGTCGGTGCGGTGGCGGTGGGGCCACTGCGGGAACCAGCGTGGGCGATGAAGGAGGTGGTGCGAGATACCCGTGCGCATCGGGTTCCGGTCGTGCAGATGCAGTCCGGGCAGCGGGCGAGCTGGCCTGGCCTGGTGCTCGACGTGCTGGCCCCGGATCCGGCGCTGGCCCGGACGCAAACGGCGGAGGACGCCAACGACGCCTCGATCGTGCTGCGGGCCATCACCCCGGCCGGAAGACTGCTGCTCACCGGCGACATCGAGCTCCCGTCCCAGGGGAGACTGCTCTCGTCAGGGCTGGACCTGCGAGCTGATGTGCTCAAGGTGCCGCACCACGGATCCCGTTACACCACACCCGGTTTCCTGCACGCGGTGCGACCGAGAGCGGCGTTGATCAGCGTCGGCGACGGCAACAGCTACGGGCACCCGAGCCCGTTCGTGGTGGACACGCTCACCCGCGCAGGTACGAGAGTCCTGCGCACCGACCAGGAAGGAGACATCGCGATCCTGCCGGGCCCACAAGGTCCACGACACGTGTCACGAGGAGATCCGCTGCGCGCGGTCGACCGCTGAACCTCAGTCCGCTGTGGACGGACAAGAACGCGGTGCCACCGGATTCCCAGCGGCACCGCGCACTTTCCGGGACGAGGGTTACAGCCCCAGAGCCTGGTTGACGGCCTCGGTCGTCGGCGCGACGGTGGCCTTCGGGCCGATCTGGTCCTGGACCGCGTCCAGGGTCTTCAGACCGTCACCGGTGATCAGCAGGACAGTCTCGGCGTCCGGGTCGATCTTGCCGTTCTCGATCAGCTTCTTCGCGGTGGCCACGGTGACCCCACCAGCGGTCTCGGCGAAGATGCCCTCGGTGCGGGCCAGCAGGCGGATGCCCGCGCGCACCTCGTCGTCGGTGACGTCCTCGATGGCGCCGTTGGTCTTGCGGACGATGTCCAGCACGTACGGGCCGTCGGCGGGCGCGCCGATGGCCAGCGAGCGGGCAATGGTGTCCGGACGCACCGGCTGCACCACGTCCTGCCCGTTCTTGTACGCGGAGGACACCGGGGAGCAGCCGGAGGCCTGCGCACCGAAGATCCGCACCGGGCTCGGCTCGACCAGACCGGTCTCGCCGAGCTCGTTGAATCCCTTGTGGACCTTGGTCAGCTGCGAGCCGGAGGCGATCGGCACCACGATCTGCTCGGGGATGCGCCAACCGAGCTGCTCGGCGACCTCGAAGGCGAGCGTCTTGGAGCCCTCCGAGTAGTAGGGCCGGACGTTGACGTTGACGAACGCCCAGTCCTCGTGCTCACCGGCCAGCTCGGTGGCCAGGCGGTTGACGTCGTCGTAGTTGCCGTCGACGGCGAGCAGCGAGCCGTCGTAGACCGCGCTCATCAGGATCTTGGCGCGCTCAAGGGTTTTGGGCACCAGCACGACCGAGTCCCAGCCGGCGCGGGCGGCGGCCGCGGCCACCGCGTTGGCCAGGTTGCCGGTCGACGGGCAGGCCAGCACCTTGAAGCCGAACTCGCGGGCGGCGGCCAGCGCGACCGCGACCACGCGGTCCTTGAACGAGTGGGTGGGGTTGCCGGTGTCGTCCTTGATCCAGATCCGCTTGACGCCCAACGCCTTCGCGAGGTTGTCGGCGCGGATCAGGCGGGTACAGCCGGGGTCGGTGTTCGGGTGCTCCTCGACGTTGGAGGGCACCGGCAGCAGCTGCTTGTACCGCCAGATCGACCGGGGGCCGGCTTCGATGTCCTCGCGGCGCAGTCGCGGGAAGTCGTAGGCGACTTCCAGGGGGGAGAAATCTTCGAGCGAAACGAATTCGGGGGCCAGCGGCTGCCGGTGTCCTTCTTCCTTGGACACCAGTTCGACGGCGTTGCCCAGGTCGAAGGTCTTGGTTCCGTTCTGGGCGCGGACGGCAGCAGTCATCGCGAGGTCCTCTCCTCATCTATCCCGCGGACGGGTCGGAATTGGCACCGCTTTCGCCGGTGACCTCGCGGAAGAAGACACGATTCGCCGGACGAACGGTTGCCGGGGCTTCATCGGGCCGTTCCCTCTGCCCCTCTGGATGAGCTATTCGGTTGTGGCGGCCACGCTAATGGATCCCGCGCAAGTCTGGCCAGGCCGATCCAGATGGCGGGATCGTCGCGGGTGCGTGGGACGATGCGGGCATGAGCTCACCGGCCGTGGTCAACGATCCGCTGCACCTGGTTCTCGGCGACGAGGAACTGCTGGTGGAACGCGCGCTCTGGGCGGCGGTCGGAGCGGCCCGAGCGGCGGACCCGGAGGCCGAGCTGCGCCGCGTGAAGGTGAGCGAACTCACCCCTCCTGAGCTGGCCGAAATGCTCAGCCCGTCGCTGTTCGCGGAGGGTCGGGTGCTGGCGGTGGAATCGGCGCAGGACGCGGGCAAGGAGATCGCCGAAGCCCTGCTCTCCCACGTCAAACAACCCGTCGACGGTGTGACGCTGGTGATCGTGCACACCGGTGGTGGGCGGTCCAAGTACGCCAAGGAACTGCCCAACGCGCTGAAAAAGCTGGGCGCGCGGGTCACCGAGTGCAACAAGATCACCAAACCCGCCGAGCGGGAAGCGTTCGTCCGCGACGAGATCCGCCGCGCGGGCGGAAAGGCGGACGCGGCTGCGGTGTCCGCGCTGATCGAAACCGTCGGCTCGGACCTGCGTGAGCTCTCCGCAGCAGCGACCCAGCTGGTCGCCGACACCGGCGGAAAGGTCGACGAGACCGCGGTCCGCCGCTACCACCGGGGACGTGCCGAGGTCACCGGCTTCGCGGTCGCGGAGAAGGCCGTGACAGGGGACCGGGCAGCCGCACTGGAGGCCCTGCGCTGGGCGGTGCAGCTCGGTGTTCCGCACGTGCTGATCGCTGACGCGCTGGCGGACTCGGTCCGCACCATCGGCCGCGTCGCCGCAGCCGGCGGCCGAAACGACCCGTTCCGCCTGGCTGGCGAACTCGGCATGCCCGCCTGGAAGGTCAAGAAGGCGCAGTCCCAGTCCAGGGGCTGGAACCCCAAGAGCCTCGCAGCCGCCCTCCAAGCAGTCGCCGAGGTCAACGCCGGAGTTAAGGGCATGGCCGCAGACCCCACGTACGCCCTGGAACGAACAGTCCTACGCCTCGTCGAACTCCGAAACCAACGCGCGTAAGCACGAACTGGCATAAATGAAGTTGGGCACCCGCGGTCCAAGCGGACACTGAGATTCCGCCCGCTACCCGCACCGCCACGAAAACCGGCTACAGGAAAGCAAAAGGCCCCTTCCCGAGCGGGAAGGGGCCTCAGCTAAACCGAAGCTCAGAGCTCGTTGACGCGCTTCGCCAGGGCGGACTTCTTGTTCGCAGCCTGGTTGCGGTGCAGGACGCCCTTGCTGGTGGCCTTGTCCAGCTCACGGCTGGCGGCCCGCTGCAGCTCGATGGCCTTGTCCTTGTCGCCGGCGGCAGCGGCCTCGCGGAACTTGCGGATCGCGGTCTTCAACGAGGACTTCACGGCCTTGTTGCGCTGCCGGTTCTTCTCGTTGGTCTTGATCCGCTTCATCTGGGACTTGATGTTGGCCACTGTTCGCCTCTTTCTCGTCTGTCGAATCGATCGTGCCGCGCTTCATCGGCCCTGCCCAGGGGCAGGTTTCCTCCACGGCGGAACGCCGCACGGCACGGTCGACCATGTTAACAGCCTCGACCTGGGCGGATGTCGGCCGGGCGGGGCGAGAGCGATCACATAGCCTCGGAACTGGCCCCACCAGACCATAGGGTCGATCCTCGTGCTGGACGCCCTGAATTGGCCTGGTTTCGCTGATCTCTCGCTCGCCGGTCTGCTCTTCCTCTGCGCAGCGGCGTTCCTCGCCGGAGCCGTCGACGCGATCGTCGGCGGTGGCGGTCTGATCCAGCTGCCCGCGATGCTGCTGCTCATGCCCGGTGGTGAGGTGATCTACTCGCTGGCCACCAACAAGGTCGCGTCGATCGCCGGCACCGCCGCGGCTGCCCGCACCTACGCCAAGCGCACCCCGATCGACTGGCGCGCCGCGCTGTCGATGGCGCTGGTGGCACTGCTGGGTTCGTTGGGTGGCGCGATGCTGGCCAACGCGCTGCCCTCGCACGTCCTCAACATCATCGTGCTCGTCGCCCTGGTCGCCGTGGGCCTCTACACCTGGCGCAAGCCCGATCTCGGTTCGGTGGACGCGCCGCGCTTCGAGCGTCGCGCGCAGCTGCTGGTGATGCTCACGGGCGGTGCGATGATCGGTTTCTGGGACGGCATCGCCGGTCCGGGCACCGGCTCGTTCCTGGTGTTCCTGCTGGTCGGGCTGGTCGGTTTCGCGTTCCTCACGGCCTCGGCCACCGCGAAGGTCGTCAACGTGGCGACCAACATCGGTGCCCTGATCTTCTTCATCCCAGCGGGCAAGGTGCTGTGGGGGCTGGGAATCCTGATGGCGCTGAGCAACGTCGCGGGCAGTGTCCTCGGCGCGATGCTGGCCGCCCGGCGCGGATCCGGTTTCGTGCGCCGGGTCTTCCTGACGGTGGTCGTCGGCCTCGTGATCAGCCTCGGCTGGAAGCTGGCCGCTGGGGTTTAAGTGCCTTTTTTGATCCTTTGCTTTTGATGCGCCGAAGGCGCAGAGCCCGCCCTCGGCGCTGGCACCGCCGAGGGTTCTCAGCATTCGCCTGGCGAGGACGGCCGTGACGCCGTGTACATAAGTCAGGGCACCCGCAGTCCAGGTGGACGCTGAGGTTCCGCTACCCGCACCGCCACGCAAAACGAGTTCAAAAGCAGGTTCTAAGACCCGTGAGTGTTCGCAAGAACCACCGCCACTCGCGTGAACAGGCGTGCCACGTGCCACAACATCGTTCAACCCCAACCCCTGAGCGGCGTAGCATGACCGCTGGTTGTGCCTAGGGTTCCGCTCCCGTTCCGACGCAACACCACAACCAGGAGTGTGGAGGTCAGGTCCGAGCGGCACCGACGATCGCGGAACGGGAGCGATCGCACATCTGACGGGACAAAAGCCTGGAGGAACCCGGATGCTGCGCGCCCGCGCGGCACGGAGAGGGTTCCATGGGACTGGTCGCCGTCCTGCTCGTCGTCGCCGCTGCGTTCGCCCACGCGGGCTGGAACTTCTTCGCCAAGCGCGCGGGATCGGCCGGCGCCGGATTCGTGTGGCTGACCGCGGCCTGCTCAGCCGTCCTGTACTTACCGGTCGCCACTGGTGTGCTGATCTGGAGCGGCGCGCCGCCATTGGGCTGTTGGGCGTGCTGGTCAGCGCTGTCGTGCACCTGGCTTACTTCCTGCTGCTGCAGCGCGGCTACGCGGTCGGTGACATGTCGGTGGTGTACCCCCTGGCCAGGGGGACCGGGCCGATGCTGGCGATGCTGATCGCGATCCTGGTGCTGGGTGAACGCCCCAGCTGGCTCTGCGCTGCTGGTGGGTTGCTGGTCATCGCCGGAGTGCTCGTGATCGGACTGTCCGACGGCTTGCCGCGCTCCGGCGCGAGCCTGGCCGGGGTCGGATTCGGGGTCCTGACCGGTGCGCTGATCGCGGTCTACACGGTGTGGGACGCCTACGCGGTGACCGGCCTGGCGCTGTCCCCGCTGCTGTACGACTGGGCGAACAACTTCGCCAGGTCGATCCTGCTCTCCCCGTACGCCGCCCGCCGCCGCACCCAGATCGCCGAGGTCTGGCGCGAGCACCGGGCCCCGGTGCTCGCGGTGGCGCTGCTGTCGCCGCTGGCCTACATCCTCGTCCTGTTCGCGATGCAGCTCGCCCCGGTCAGCCTGGTCGCCCCAGCCCGAGAGCTGAGCATCGTCATCGCAGGCCTGCTGGCCTGGCGCCTCCTGGGCGAATCCCAACCGGGCCGCCGCATGACGGGAGCCCTCGTGGTCCTCACCGGAGTAGTCCTCCTCGGCATCGTCTAGACGTCCAGTTCAGCGGCGACCGCTCCGTGCACGCCGGATTCGCACAGCCTGCGGTATCTGGTGGTCACGGCCGCGTGGAACACCGCGTTTCGGGCCAACTCCGGAGTGACCCGACACGGTGTGTCGATGGAAGAGGTCGAGCAGGCGTTCCTCAACACACCGAGAATTGGGCGGAACAAGCGAAGTAGAGCTGCGGGCCCTGCTTCGTCGGGCAGAGCGTTTGGTGGATCCGGCGCTTCGCGATCGTCGGGCGAGCTGAAGCGGCAGGTCGCCGTTTGGGCCGGTAGAAACGGGGCATGGATGTCTTGGCCAGCCGGTTGATCCTCCGGCCTCGGGACTGGGACCGGGCCGTGCGGTTCTACCGGGACGTGCTCGGGTTGGCGATCGCTCGGGAGTTCCCCGGTGGCATGGTGTTCTTCCTCGGCCAGGGGTTGCTGGAAGTTTCCGGCAGCGGTGGGCCGGGGCCGAGCCCGGACCAGGTGCTCTGGCTGCAGGTGCGCGACGTCCGGGCGGAGTTCGAGCAGCTGCGCGAGAAGGGTGTCACCGTGCTGGCCGAGCCCGCGCGGCAGCCCTGGGGCTTGGACGAGGCGTGGATCGCCGACCCGGACGGCATGCGGATCGTGCTGGTGGAGATCCCATCGGACCACCCGCTGCGCGTAGACGTCCGCAACCTCTGAAGCGCCCGCCTCCGGAAACCGGAGACGGGCGCGTTCATCACTGGATCTCGGCGATCAGCGCGGCGCGCTCCTCCTCGGGGAGGAAGGACGCGCGGAACGAGTCGGCGGCGAACTGGCGCAGCACCGAGTCGTCGAGCTTGAGAGCTTCCTGCAGCACGACGAAGTTCTCGCCGACGTAGCCGCCGAAGTAGGACGGGTCGTCGGAGTTGATCGTCACCAGCACCCCGGCGTCGAGCAGTCGCGGCAGCGGGTGCTGGGACAGTTCCGGCACGCAGCGCAGGCGGACGTTCGACAGCGGGCACACCGTCAGCGGCGTGCGGTCGTTGGCCAGTCGCTTGAGCAGCGCGTCGTCCTCCACCGACCGGATGCCGTGGTCCACGCGCTCCACGCCGAGCACGTCGATGGCCTGCCAGACGTAGTCCGCCGGGCCTTCTTCGCCAGCGTGCGCGACCAAGTGCAGGCCGGCGTCGCGGGCGCGGGTGAACACCGGCTCGAACAGCTGCGGCGGGTGGCCGACCTCAGCGGAGTCCAGGCCAATGCCGTCGATCTGCTCGAGGTGCGGCTGCAGCGTTTCCCAGGTCTCCAGTGCCTCCTGCGGTCCCTTGTCGCGCAGGAAGCACGCGATGAGCCGGGTGGAGATGCCGAAGCGCTCCTTGCTGTTGCGCAGCGACTCGGTCAGCCCGGACACCACCTCCGACAGCGGGACGCCGCGCGAGACGTGGGCCTGCGGGTCGAAGAAGATCTCCGCGTGGCGCACGCCCTGCTCGCGGGCCTTCGCCAGGTAGGCGTCGGTGAGGTCGGTGAAGTCCTGCGCGGTGCGCAGCACCACCATCGCCAGGTAGTAGAGGTCGAGGAAGGACTGCAGATCGTCGAAGACGTACCGGTGGCGCAGGTCGTCCACGGTCTCGAAGGGCAGCGCCACGCCGTTGCGCCGGGCAAGGCTGAACACCAGCTCCGGCTCCATGGTGCCCTCGATGTGCAGGTGCAGTTCGGCCTTGGGCAGGGTCAAGCCCAACGACATCTGGCAGTCCTCCAAAGTCGGTGTCCGGCGGTGTTGCCGGGCGTCAACGGTAGCCACCGGGCGGCGCGGGCTCGGCACCGGCGAACCAGCGGGTGACCGAAAGCGCGATCTGGGACGAACCGGGAGAAACCGTGCATCCGGCCAGCTCAGCGCAGTGCGCACGGTGGTCGCGTCGGGGATGACCCGGAGTTGGGCATCGAGCACTTGGCGTGTCATGGGACGATGGGGTGAATCCCGCACCAGTCGACATCCGCGAGGAACACTGAGTGAGCAGTTACGCCGACACCACGTTCACGCCCCCGGAGCGGATCCGGAACTTCTGCATCATCGCGCACATCGACCACGGCAAGTCGACGCTGGCCGACCGCATGCTGCAGCTGACCGGCGTGCTGGGAGAACGCGCGTACCGGGCCCAGTACCTCGACCGGATGGACATCGAGCGGGAGCGCGGTATCACGATCAAGGCGCAGAACGTGCGCCTGCCGTGGAACACCGACGGTGTCGACCACGTGCTGCACATGATCGACACCCCCGGTCACGTCGACTTCACCTACGAGGTCAGCCGGTCGCTGGCCGCGTGTGAAGGCGCGGTCCTGCTGGTCGACGCCGCGCAGGGCATCGAGGCGCAGACCCTCGCCAACCTGTACCTGGCGATGGAGCACGAGCTGCAGATCATCCCGGTGCTCAACAAGATCGACCTGCCCGCTGCGGAACCGGACAAGTACGCCGCGGAGCTGGCGCACATCATCGGCTGCGAGCCGGAGGACGTGCTGCGCGTGTCGGCCAAGACCGGCGAGGGCGTCGAAGCGGTGCTGGATGCGGTCGTGCAGCAGATCCCGCAGCCGCAGGGCGAGGCTGACTCCCCGCCGCGCGCGATGATCTTCGACTCGGTCTACGACACCTACCGCGGCGTGGTCACCTACATCCGAGTGGTGGACGGCAAGATCACCCCGCGGCAGCGGATCCGGATGATGTCCACCGGCGCCACCCACGAGCTGCTGGAAGTCGGCATCATCTCGCCGGAGCCCAAGCCCTCCGCGGGCCTCGGCGTCGGTGAGGTCGGCTACCTGATCACCGGTGTGAAGGACGTCCGGCAGTCCAAGGTCGGTGACACGATCACCGCCGAGCGCAAGGGCGCGGAGAAGCCGCTGAGCGGCTACCGCGAGCCCAAGCCGATGGTGTACTCGGGGCTCTACCCGATGGACGGCACCGACTACCCGCTGCTGCGCGAGGCGCTGGACAAGCTGCAGCTCAACGATGCCGCGTTGACCTACGAGCCGGAGACCTCCGGCGCGCTGGGCTTCGGTTTCCGCTGCGGGTTCCTGGGGCTGCTGCACCTGGAGATCACCCGCGACCGGCTGGAGCGGGAGTTCAACCTCAGCCTGATCTCCACCGCGCCGAACGTCGTCTACGAGGTGGAGATGGAGGACAGCACCGAGCTGACCGTCACCAACCCCTCGGACTGGCCGGAGGGCAAGATCAAGGACGTCTTCGAGCCGGTCGCGAAGTGCACCATCATCGCCCCGTCGGAGTTCGTGGGCACGATCATGGAGCTGTGCCAGAGCCGCCGCGGAGCGCTGTCCGGCATGGACTACTTGTCGGAGACCCGCGTCGAGCTGCGCTACACGCTGCCGCTGGCGGAGATCGTGTTCGACTTCTTCGACCAGCTCAAGTCCCGCACCCGCGGCTACGCCTCGATGGACTACGAGGAATCGGGCATGCAGTCGTCGAACCTGGTCAAGGTCGACATCCTGCTGCAGGGCGAGCCGGTGGACGCCTTCAGCGCGATCGTGCACCGCGACAGCGCCTACGGCTACGGCACGAAGATGGCCACGAAGCTGCGCGAGCTGATCCCGCGCCAGCAGTTCGAGGTGCCGATCCAGGCGGCGATCGGCTCCCGGATCATCGCCCGCGAAACGATCCGCGCGATCCGCAAGGACGTCCTCGCCAAGTGCTACGGCGGTGACATCAGCCGGAAGCGCAAGCTGCTGGAGAAGCAGAAGGAGGGCAAGAAGCGGATGAAGACCATCGGCCGGGTCGAGGTCCCGCAGGAAGCCTTCGTCGCAGCGCTGTCCACCGAGGAGTCCAAGGAAGACAAGACCAAGGGCAAGAAGTAGCCCTCCGCGTTGGTCTGATCGCGTTCTTCCGGTGCCCTCCTCTCCAGTCGACGAGAAGTCGATCGGAGAGGAGGGCACTTTCGGTTCGTCGGCATCGCGTTGCGGTCACCCGGATTCCGGCAGCATCGGAGCAGTGCTGGTCAGCGTGCGGCTCCCGCGTCCGTCCGCAAGCCTGTTCGTCCGACGAGGACGCAAGGGCAGCAGTGATCTGGCGTTCCGGTTTCGTCCGGTGGGATCGGTCGGAGCAGGGCCAGTCTGCTTGCGGTGCGTTCGGAATCCCGGCCGTTCGAGAGGGTTTCGGCGATGTTGTGATCGGCTGCTACGTGCAGGGTGATGTCCTCCTCGTACAGCACGTCCACGACGTTGGCGAAGCGTTGCCGGGTTTCCGCACCGCATTCGGCGAGCTTCGGGACGCCGCTGATGAACCAGGTGTCGAACTGCGCGACGATCGCGAGGTAGTCGCGGGTCGAGGTCGCGGCGCCGCAGAGATCACGAAAGTCGAAGTATGCCAACCGATCCCGCGCTTTCAGGGCGCGAATGCTCCGCCCGTTGATGCGCAACGCGGTCTGCTCTGATCGGGCCGGCTGCTGGAAACCCGCCATCGGCCACTGCCAAGTTCCGTCAGCGAACCGCCCTGACCGGTGCGTCGTTCGATAGTCGGTGGGTCCGGTGAGCGCGACGACTTCTTGGTGCGCCTGGAGGAGTTCGATGGCGGGCAGGAAGAGGTGGTGGTGCAGCGGGTTGGGCAGCAGGTCGGCCGGTCGGTAGTTCGACGTGGTCACGAGGGTGATGCGGCGGGCGTGCAGGGCGCGCAGCAGGTTGGTGAGCAGGACGGCATCGCCGGGGTCGTGCACGTGGAACTCGTCGAAGTGCAGCAGCTGTCGGCCGTTGAGCAGCTCGGCCAGCGCGGTGTTCACGGTGCTTCGTTGCTGGGCGATGGTCCGGTGCAGCTGGTCGAAGAAGTCGTGGAAGTGGACGCGCAGCTTGCCCGGGACCGGCGCTTCGGCGAAGAACGTGTCCACCAGGAAGCTCTTTCCGCGCCCCACCGGTCCGTGCAGGTACAGGCCGCGTGGTCGGCGGAAGCGCTTGCCCAGTGCGACACCCAGTTCGGCGAGCTTGTCGGCCACCGCGCACTGCGCGTCGTCGAGTTCGAAGCCTCGCTGGGCCGCTGCCAGGTCGAAGCGTTTGCGCAGGTCGGCGGGAGAGCGGGACTGGCCGAACATCTCTTATCCTCTACATCCATAGAGCCTCTGTGGATGTAGAGTACCGGTGATGTTGGGGAGGTCGAGGCATGTGTGAGCAGGACCGCCGGACGCGCATCGCCGATGCTGCGATCGAACTCGTCGCCGAGCAGGGCGTTCGGGCGCTGACGCACTTGGCCGTCGATGCGCGGTTGGGGCTGCCGCGCGGCTCGACGTCGTACTACATGCGCACCAGGCGAGCGCTGTTGGAAGCCGCGGTGACGCGCTTGGCAGTGCGGGCACGGGCCGACTTCGACGTGTTCACGGATTCCGCGCCGCCATCGGATGCTCGCGCTGCTGCTGATCGGATCTCGGTGCACCTGGATCGCATGCTGGGCGTGCGGCGTGCCGACACGGTCGCGAGATATGCGCTCGTCGCCGAGGTTGCCGCGAGTGCCGAGCTGCACGAGCCGCTGGCCTGTGCGGCGTTCTCCCGTCAGCTGGCCGTTGGCCTGATGGCGGCGTTGGAAGCGCCTGACCCCGACACCGCCGGCGCTGATCTGGTCAGCCTGTGCGAGGGACTGGTGTTCGACCGGGTCATCGGCAGCCGATCACTGGATGCGCCCGAGCCGGGAAGTCCCGCCAGCATTGGCCAGCTGTCGTGCGCGGTGGAGACATTCCTGCGCGGCGTGCTCGCATAGGCCTGTCTTCGAACTCGCCACAATGAGTTCGAAGACAGGCTCGTCGCGCTCCAACTGCTACCCGAGACCGCTGGTGGTCGCAGTCGACCTGGCTGTGAACACCGGGTACGTGGCGGTGGTTCCCCGGTACGCTGCTGCCCGGGCCTTGGCGAGTGGCCGCGTGCGCCGGCTTCGACTGGCTTCGGGGCGTGGTCTGGAAGTCCACGGCCGAGGCGAAGCGCTGTTGATGGCTGCCGCTGGTCGGCGCGGTGTGGTGGGGGAGTTGTCCGGACCTGGTCAGAACAAACTCGCCGAACGCGTCGAAGGCCGCGGAACGGTGAGGTAGTTCCGCGGCCTTCGAGCGAGCTGTCCCAGGTGTCCACATTGGACTTTTGATCAGCCCTGATGTGCCTCCACGAAGGCGTAGACGTCGGCTTCGTCGACGCCGGGGAAGGTGTCCGAGGGCAGCGCGGCGAGCACGTGCGAGTGCGCTCGCGCCGATGGCCACACCATGCCTTCCCAGCGGTTGGCCAGGTCCGCCGGCGGGCGCTGGCAGCATTCGCCGTTCGGGCACTTCGACTTGGAGTGGTTGTTGGTGTCGCGTCCGCGGAACCAGCGCGACTCGTTGTAGGGCACCCCGAGGGTGATCGCGAAGTCCCGGCTGCGGCTGGGGTCGACGTGCGCGACGCACCAGTGGGTCGCGCCCGGCTTGTCGGTGTACTGGTAGTAGGTCGAGTAGCGGTCCGGCGAGGCGAACACCTGGCGACCGGCCCAGTACCGGCACATCCGCTGCCCCTCGATCGCGCCGGTCGGGTCGGTGGGGAAGACCAGTCCGTCGTTCTCGTAGGCCTTGTAGATGATGCCGGTCTCGTCGTTGCGCACGAAGTGGCAGACCAGGTCCAGGTACTGGGTGGCCAGGTTGGTGAAGCGGTGCGCGGCCATCTCGTAGGACACCGAGAAGACGTCTCGCAGGTCCTCCACCGCGAGGTCGCGCTCGGCCTTCGCCTCCTGCAGGAACGGGACCGCCGTCTGCTCGGGAACCAGGACCGCGGCGGCGAAGTAGTTCGCCTCGACGCGCTGGCGCAGGAAGTCGGCGAAGTCGCGGGGCTGGCGGTGACCGAGGCTGAGGTGGCCGAGGGTCTGCAGCAGGATGGTGCGCGGGCTGTGCATGCCCAGCGATTCGCGCCGCAGGAAGATCCGGTGGTTCTTCAGGTCCGTGACGGAGCGGACCGAGCGCGGCAGGTCGGTGACGAACCGCAGGCCGTAGCCGAGGTGGGTGGCGATCGACTGGATCACGCCCTCGGACAGCGGGCCGCCGTGGTAGCCGACCTTGCCCAGGATGTCCGCGGCGGTCTTCTCGATCTCCGGGAAGTAGTTGCCGTTCTCGCGCATCTTCTGGCGCAGCTCAGCGTTGGCCTTGCGGGCCTCCTCCGGGGTGGCGACTTGCTTGGTCTCCCGGCGCTTGAGCTCCTCGTAGAGGGCGAGCACGTGCTCCAACGCCTCGGTCGGCACGCGCTTGCCGACCTTCAGCGGCGGTACGCCCAGCCGCTGGTACATCGGGTCGAGCTGCGCCTTCTCCACCGCGATCTCCAGCTCGGCGCGCCGGTTCGGCGGCTTCTTGGACAGCAGTTCGTCGACGGAGGTGCCCAGCGCGTCGGCCAGCCCGCGCAGCAGCGACAGCTTCGGCTCGCGGTGGCCGTTCTCCAGCAGCGACAGCTGCGATGGGGCACGGCCGACCCGTTCGCCCAGCTCCACGAGGGTGAGCCCAGCTGCTCGGCGCAAGTGCCGAAGGCGCTGACCGAAGACCAGAAGGTCGTGTTCTGTTGAAAAATTGCGGTCTTCTTCGGTGGCGAACTCCGTCATGGCGTTGATGCTAGCAGAAAAACAGCGAAAATTACCTTGGAAATCTGGTCGTGTTTCGCTTGATCGCGAGCAAAACTAGTTCCCAACAGGCCGCAGGAAAGCCCGGAAGGGGAACAAGATGAGCATCCGCGAGCAGGCGAAGCAGGCCGCTGAAGAGCTGCAGCGTGACTGGGACACCAACCCGCGGTGGAAGGGCATCGAGCGCACCCACTCCGCCGAGACCGTCATCCGCCTCCGTGGTTCGGTGCGCGAGGAGCACACCCTCGCCCGCCAGGGTTCGGAGCGGTTGTGGAAGCTGCTGAACGAGACCGACTACGTCAACTCGCTCGGCGCCCTGACCGGCAACCAGGCGGTCCAGCAGGTCCGGGCCGGGCTGCAGGCCATCTACCTGTCCGGCTGGCAGGTCGCCGCGGACGCCAACCTGGCCGGCGAGACCTACCCCGACCAGAGCCTCTACCCGGCCAACTCGGTCCCGTCGGTCGTGCGGCGGATCAACAACGCCCTCAAGCGCGCCGACCAGATCAACTGGTCCGAGGCGCTCGACCCGGAAACGCCGGGCGGCGAGAGCGAGGGCATCCACTGGCTGGCGCCGATCGTCGCCGACGCCGAGGCCGGCTTCGGTGGCGTCCTCAACGCCTACGAGCTGATGAAGGGCATGATCACCGCCGGTGCGGCGGGCGTGCACTGGGAGGACCAGCTGGCCTCCGAGAAGAAGTGCGGCCACCTGGGCGGCAAGGTGCTCATCCCCACCAGCCAGCACGTCAAGACGCTCAACGCCGCGAGGCTGGCCGCGGACGTCGCCGGGGTGCCCAGCCTCGTCGTCGCCCGCACCGACGCGCAGGCCGCGAGCCTGCTGACCAGCGACGTCGACGAGCGCGACCAGCAGTACACCACCGGTGAGCGCACCCCGGAGGGCTTCTACAAGGTCCGCAACGGCATCGAGCCGTGCATCACCCGTGCGCTGGCCTACGCGCCGCACTCCGACCTGATCTGGATGGAGACCTCCACCCCGGACCTGGAGATGGCGCGCAAGTTCGCCGAGGCGGTCAAGGCCAAGTACCCGGACCAGATGCTGGCCTACAACTGCTCGCCGTCGTTCAACTGGAAGAAGAACCTGGACGACGCGACCATCGCCAAGTTCCAGCGGGAGCTGGGCCACATGGGCTACAAGTTCCAGTTCATCACCCTGGCCGGCTTCCACGCGCTGAACTACGGCATGTTTGACCTGGCCAAGGGCTACGCGGCGGACGGCATGACCTCCTACGTGGACCTGCAGGAGCGCGAGTTCGCCGCCGAGGCCGACGGTTACACCGCGACCCGCCACCAGCGCGAGGCGGGCACCGGTTACTTCGACCTGATCAGCACCGCGGTGAGCCCGGACTCGTCGACCACCGCGCTGTCCGGTTCGACCGAGGCCGCGCAGTTCCACTGACCGGTTGAGACCGTGGTCGGCAGCGCGCCGACCACCTGAGACGCACCAGCGGCCCTGTGGCGGGGTGTCGGAAATATCGCGATGGTGCGAGCGGGCGGGAACCCAGGCGTCGGGTTCCCGCCCGCTTCTCGTTTTCGCTGCCTGTTCGGGTGATTATCGACGCCAGCTGTATCTGTACGGCACCTTCGCTCCTCTTTATCTACGGGGCCGGAAGAAGCGACCGGCCGCGAATCGGAGGAGCCGAACCATGTCGATCAACCTGGAGAACCGCCGCTTCACCGTCCGAGACCTGGAATCGGTGCCCGACGACGGGCGCCGCTACGAGCTCGTCGACGGCGAGTTGGTGATCAGTTCCGCACCGGGCTGGCCGCACCAGGAAGCGCTAGGCGCGCTGCACGTCGCTTTGCGGCGAGCCAGTCCGCCCGATCTGCGGGTGCTGCCCGGGCCGTTCGCGGTCCGCCCGGACATCTTCACCGAACTGCTGCCGGACCTGGTGGTCGCCCGCTACACCGACCTGACGTTGAAGAACCTGCCGACCGCGCCGGTGCTGGCGGTCGAGGTGTCCTCGCCGAGCAGTCGGCTCAACGACGCGACCCTGCGCAAGGCGGTGCACGCCAGGCTAGGCACCCAGCACTTCTGGCTGGTGGACCCGGATCTGGAGGTGCCGTCGGTGACCGCGTGGGAGCTGGTCGGCGGTAGCGAGTACCAGCGAGTGGCGCACGTGGTGGGGGAGGAGGTGTTTCGGACCCCGAGACCGTTCCCGGTCGAGTTCGCGCCCGCCGACCTGGTGGCCGGGCTGCGGTCCTGACCTGATCAGGACCGGGTCGGGCGCCACATCCCGTAGGCGGTCAGGTCGCCGGCGGTCGGGAACTCGTGGATCACCCGGAAGCCGAGCCGCTCGAAATGCTCGACCCCGGCGTTCGCGGTGGTTTCCAGGTACACGGGCGTGCGCTGGGCGTCAGCGCGGGTGAGTCCGGCTTCCAGCAGGGCGAGACCGAGCCCGCCGCCGCGCGCCTGCGGGGCGGTCGCGAGGGTGAACAGGTGCCAGTGCGGTTCGTCTGGGCGATGGCTGTCGGTGTCGGTGAACACCTGGATCGCCCGCGTGGCGTCGCGGACGTGCCACCGGAACACCGAGAACAGCGCGGGCAGGTAGGCGAGGCGTCGGCCGAGCGCTGGTTCCTGACGGCCACCGGGCCGGTCCCACACCGCTGCGGCCTGCGGCTTCCCGTCCAGCATCGCGATCTCGGTGTGGTGGTTGAGGTGCTCGTGGTTGAGCAGGAGGGAGAAGAGGCTGTGCAGCCGGGATTCCCGGCGCGCCTGATCGGGGAACAGCGCGGCCATGCGCGGGTCGTCGCAGTAGGCGGTGCCAAGCAGTTCGGCGAGGGCCGTGGCGTCTTCGCCGCTGGCGGTGCGGAGCGCGAGGCCGCCGCGTTTGATGGTCTTCATAAGTCGTTGCCTTTCCGATCAGCGCCTCAATTCCGTTATGCCGAAAGGGGAGGAGGAATGCCGTTGAAAGAGTGCCGGATCACCTGATGGAAGCGGGTTTCGGTAGCTGTGGTGCGCATGGTGCCGAGCTGCGCGTTCCGCGGGCGCGGGCACAGCGGTCGGAAGATGTTCTCAGAGCGGGGGATTCCACCGATCGCATCTCCGATGGCCGGGCGTGTTCCAGTCGGTCCACTGTGGATTGGCCGCGCGGGGTGGACAGAGCAGGCCTACGTCCAAGCGGGGCCGCTGCCCGCGACGCACTGCGACGGGTCGGCACCAGGCTGTGATCTGGGCGCACAGCACGTGAAATCGGATGGTGTCGCAGGCCGGGCGCCGCGTAGGTTCTGGGCATGGGGATCGTGCAGTCGGTGAACGTCGCGGTGGTTCGGAGCGGGGAGTGGACCGGCCGGCTCGGCCGCAGCGGTATCGACAAGCAGCCGACTGTGGGCCCGGTGCTGTTCGAGTCGTCCGGGGTGCGCGGGGACACGGTGTGCGACCGCAAGCACCACGGCACCTGGCACCAGGCGGCTTACGCCTTCGACCGGGAGGAGCTCGAGCACTGGTCGAAGGTGCTGGGGCGCGAGCTGGTGCCGGGCAACGCGGGGGAGAACCTCACGCTGGTCGACGTCGACAGCAGTTCGGCGGTGATCGGTGAGCGCTGGCGGATCGGCGGGGCCGTGCTCCGGGTGACCGGTCCGCGCACCCCGTGCCGGGTCTTCGCCGGGTTCTGGGACGTCCAGTCGCTGGTCAAGCAGTTCACCGAGCACGGCAGGACCGGGGCCTACCTCGCGGTGGAGGAGCCGGGCGAGATCGCGGCGGGCGACACCGTCGAGGTGCTCTCCCGGCCGGACCACGGTGTCCAGGTCGCCGAGGTGTTCGCGCTGTCGATGAACAGGGCCCCGGAGTTGGCCGACCACGTGGAGCGCGGTCTGGTGGACCTGCCGGAGAAGTGGCGCGAATCGCTGGCCGCCAAGGTGGCTAGCGCTCGCAGCGGCATTCGATGATGGCGTAGCCGTTTTCCAGCGGGGTGAAGTCCTCGACGGACAACCCGGCTGCGGCCGCGACCTGCTGGGTGCGTTCGAGGTCGCGCATCCGGCCGCCGACGTAGACCATCATCCGCAGGTCCATCTCGGTGAACGTCGGCATCCGGTCGATGTCGGGCAGCAGTTCGACGATCAGCACGCGGCCGTCGGGCTCCAGCGCCTGGCCGCAGTGGCGCAGGATCTGGGCGGCGTCCTCGTCGTCCCAGTCGCCGAGCACGTCGCAGATGATCATCGCGTCGGCGTGAACCGGCAGCGGCTCGAAGAAGCTCGCCGCTACCACCTCGGCGCGGTCCGAGACGCCGCGTTCCTGCAGGTAGGAGGTGGCGTTGCGAGTCGGTCCGATCAGGTCGACCAGGATGCCACGCAGCTCTGGACGGCTGCGGAGGATCTCGGCGAGCAGCACGCCCTTGCCGCCGCCGACATCGGCGATCCGGCGGTAGCGGGACCAGTCGTGCGCGGCAGCGACCAGCGGGGCGATCCCGTGCGTCTTGGTCTCCATCAACGTGTCGAAGGAGTCCGACAGCTGCGGGCTGTGCGCGAGGTCCTCCCAGAAGGACCGGCCGAAAGCCGCCGGGTACGCGGGGTGGTGCCCGCGCACCTGCTCGATGAGCTCGACGAACGCGAGATCGGCGCGACCGACCGCGCCGTCGAGGTCCAGCCAGGGGCGCGGCCCGTCGAGCACGTCGCTGCGCAGTGCGTTGGAGGCGTCGTTGGCGCCGAAGATATCGGGTTCGGGTTCGGTGAACATGCCGCGGTGCACCAGGAATCGCAGTACCCGGCCCAGCGGATCGGCCACGGCCTTGCAGCGCTTCGCGATCTCGGCGAGCGGCAGCGGCCCGTCCTTGACCACATCGGGCACTCGCAGGGTGGCTGCGGTCCGAACCGCGAACGGCGTGACCAGGTCGGCCATCGCCCAGATGTCCGGTGATTCGGAGGACATGCGTTGCAGGGTAAGCCCGCAACCGTTGCTCAGCGCGCTGCACACAGCTGTGCTTTGTGGACTCGGGCCCGCCGATCAGCGCGGAATCAGAGCCCGGGGACGCCTTCGCTGATCGCGCGCGGAGGACCGGGGCTTCCGGCGGTCACGTCCCAGGTCCAGAACTCGACGACGTTGTGGTCCGGGGCGGCCACGTAGGCCGAGCGCGCGTTGCCCGAGCCGAACTCGACCTCGTCCACCTGCGCGCCGAGGTCGCGGATCCGTGCGACCACCGCGTCGTACTCCTCATCGCGCACCGACAGGGCGTAGTGCACGTGCACCCCGCCGCGCGCCCGCGCGATGCCGATGCCCCTGCCGATCGGGGGAGGCGAGCACTTCAGGCGGGAAGGCGTGGATCGGCCTGCGGTACCGTGGCGAAAAGCTGGGAGGACACCGCATGCACCTCGCCGAAGTGGCCGATCTGGCCCGAAAGGACACCGCGGACGGTGTCGAGCAGCAGATCGTTGCCGGTGTCGTCGACGTCGACGGGCGAGTTCTGCTTGTGCGCCGGTGCGCGACGGATTCCCGCGGCGGGGAATGGGAATTCCCCGGAGGCAAAGTCGATCCCGGCGAGGATCTGAACACCGCGCTGCACCGCGAGGTGGTGGAGGAAACCGGCCTGCGCATCGTCGAGATCACCGGATACCTCGGCGCGTTCGACTACACCAGCGCCAGCGGCCGCCATAACCGCCAGCACACCTGGTCGGTCACCGTCGAATCAGCCAACGGCGTCCGTCTGACCGAACACGACGCCTACGCATGGGTCACAGCGGTCGACGACCGCCCCCTCAGCCCCGGGCTCGCGACGATCCTCGACAAGTACCTCAGGTCCTGAGCGGGTATCGATCGTGCGGTGTTAGCGGTCGCGCCAGGCCAGCGGGGACAAGGTGATCGCCGCATCGGCGATCCGCTTTGCGATCTCGGTCTTGAGGCCCTTGCGTGCTGAGTCGATCCATTCGTCGACCCGGTGAACACCGACCTCTCGGTATTCCACGGCTTGCAGGAGCATCTCCAGCTTGTCGGCGTCCTTGGCGCACAGCGCTTCGAGGGTCTGCCGGGACTCGAACTCGTCGACTGCGCTGCGGACCATGTCACGGGACCGGTCGGGCAGCGTTTCCGTTTGATCAGCGGTGATCTGCCTGGGCTCGGGCTTGGTCAGGTAGCCGTTGGCAGTGTGCGGGAGGTCGCCGGTTCGGGTCTCCTGGCTGTCGTGCCACAGCGCGAGGAACGCCGCTCGGGCCGGGTCCGCTCCCTCCTCGGCCGCGATGATCGCGGCCAGTTGCGCAACACGCATGCTGTGCTCGGCAACCGACTCGGGATCGCGTACGCCCACATGCCACCAGCCAGCTCGGCGAATGCGTTTCAGCACCCCGAGCTCATACCCGAAGGCAGCGAGCGAAGCGGCGTCATCTCGCACGGTATGTCCCTTCTATCGGTTGGCGATTCGAAGCGCGTACTGAAGCCCTGCGAGCTGATCACGCTCGTTCCGATTCAGTCCATCGGTGGACGCGAGTTTTTCGAGCGCTTCACCGAGCGACGCGTGAACCGTGGGACTTCTGCTGAGCAGCGTCGGGCGTGAGGCGATCAATGTGTGCAGCGTGTGGAGGTTGAGCGGGAGGTGAGCTGAGCCTGCATCGAGACGTTCGATGAGGTGCTGAAACAGCCGAACGCCGGTCCATGACCGCGCTTCGGCGAGCTTCTCCTGCGTCAGTGCTGCTGACTGCCGGGCGAGTTTCAGCACGAACCCGGATACGACGCCGGTCATCCGCGAACTCCGACAGGCAGCCGGTGTTGCCGGTCCGCTTCGCATGGACGCTCCCGCGTTTCTTGCTCCAGCAGTGCCGTCGCGCTCGTGCTGACAGTCCGTTCTGCCGCCTTCCTTTTGATCGTAGCGTCGGATCTCGAGTGCGCGAGAACGCCCTCAAGCAGGTGAAACGAGGTGAAGACGAGGGGCGCGCGCACCTCGAATCGCGGATGGAGAGGGATAGTTGTGACTGCAGTTGTCGTGAGGGCCAGGCGTGCGGTGTCGAAGCAGTGGCCGCACATCCGACGGTTCCTGTGCGTCAAGTCGCCTCATCAGGTCGACCACGAGTTCCATCGGTGGTGGGGCGTCGAACGCGGGATGAGCGCGGCGGAGCGGGCGGCTGCGCGTGCACGAGGCGATGACCCGGGCGAGCGGATCCCGCAGTCGCAACGGCGACCGGATCTAGACGGGGAAGGCCGCGCGATCGTCGAACGTACGGAGACCAGTCCTCAAGAACACACCCAGCACCTGCGCAAGGTCGGCTAGCGGTGGCTGCCTCGCCCTGCCCTCCGCGCACGAGGCCCCTGGACCCACGAATCGGTCCAGGGGCGACGCCAGGCGGCACCGCCGCGGACTGTGATGGGCGACACCCTGTTGCGGGAGGTGTGTTTCTGGGAATGATTGGGGTGCCAAAGGTTTGACTTCCGAGTAATTACCGGCCGGTACGGGGGAAGGTGCGTTGCGAGATGACCAACGAGCTGGAGCACTTCATCGGCGGCAAGCGCGTCGCGGGGACCTCGGGTTCCTTCGGCGACGTGTTCGACCCCAACACCGGGCAGGTGCAGTCCCGGGTTCCGCTGGCGTCCGCGGAGGAGGTCGTGGCGGCTGTCAACAACGCCGCCGAGGCGCAGCCGGCGTGGGCCGCGCTGAACCCGCAGAAGCGGGCGCGGGTGCTGATGCGCTTCCTGCAGCTGGTCAACGAGGAGATGGACTCGCTGGCGCGGCTGCTGGCCTCCGAGCACGGCAAGACCGTCGCCGACGCCAAGGGCGACATCCAGCGTGGTCTGGAAGTCGTCGAGTTCGCCATCGGCGTCCCGCACCTGCTCAAGGGCGAGTACAGCGAGAGCGCCGGCACCGGCATCGACGTGTACTCGATGCGGCAGCCGCTGGGCGTGGTCGCCGGCATCACGCCGTTCAACTTCCCGGCGATGATCCCGCTGTGGAAGGCCGCTCCGGCCATCGCCTGCGGCAACGCCTTCGTGCTCAAGCCCTCCGAGCGGGACCCCTCGGTGCCGCTGCGGCTGGCCGAGCTGTTCATCGAGGCCGGGCTGCCGCCGGGGATCTTCAACGTCGTCAACGGTGACAAGACCGCGGTGGACGCGATCCTCACCGAGCCGCGCGTTGAAGCCGTCGGGTTCGTCGGCTCCTCGGACATCGCCGAGTACATCTACACGACCGCCGCGGCCCACGGGAAGCGCGCGCAGTGCTTCGGCGGCGCCAAGAACCACCTGATCGTGATGCCCGATGCGGACCTCGACCAGGCCGTCGACGCGCTGATCGGCGCCGGTTACGGCTCGGCAGGCGAGCGTTGCATGGCCATCTCGGTGGCTGTGCCGGTCGGCGAAGCCACCGCGAACGCGCTGGTGGAGAAGCTGGTCGAGCGGGTGGGGCAGCTCAAGATCGGCACCAGCTTCGACGAGAACGCCGACTTCGGGCCGCTGGTCACCGGCCAGGCCCGGCAGCGGGTCCTGGACCTGATCGGCGTGGGTGTCGACGAAGGCGCGCAGCTGGTGGTGGACGGTCGCGAATTCGAGCTGGTCGGCAACGAGGACGGGTTCTTCCTCGGCGCCTCGCTGTTCGACCACGTCACCCCGGACATGCGGATCTACAAGGAGGAGATCTTCGGTCCGGTGCTCTCGATCGTGCGCGCCGCCGACTACGACGAGGCGCTGCGGCTGCCCAGCGAGCACGAGTACGGCAACGGCGTCGCGATCTTCACCCGCGACGGGGACGCGGCCCGCGAGTTCGTCTCCCGCGTCAACACCGGCATGGTCGGGGTGAACGTGCCGATCCCGGTGCCGATCGCCTACCACACCTTCGGCGGCTGGAAGCGTTCCGGATTCGGCGACCTCAACCAGCACGGTCCGGACTCGATCCGCTTCTACACCAAGACCAAGACGGTCACCTCGCGCTGGCCTTCCGGTCTGAAGGAAGGCGCCAGCTTCACCATCCCGACCATGCACTGAACCCAGGTGAGCGGCGGCCCCGCGGGAGGGGCCGCCGCCTGCGCAGGAGGTGGCGGTTTCGCGCGAGACCGCCGAATGCGAAGGAGTGGACGTGTCCGTTGCAGCCGTAGCCGGTCCGGTGTCGCCGTTCGGCCTTACCGACGACCAGCGCGCGATCCGGGAGGCCGCGCGGGAGTTCGCCGCCGAGCAGCTCGCCCCGCACGCCGTCGACTGGGACCAGGCCAAGCACTTCCCGGTCGAGACGCTGCGGCTGGCCGGGGAGCTCGGCATGGGCGGGGTCTACGTCGATGAATCCGTTGGCGGCAGCGGCCTGAGCCGGTTCGACTCGGTGCTGATCTTCGAGGCGCTGGCCAGCGGCGACCCGTCGATCGCCGCCTACATCTCCATCCACAACATGTGCGCGGGCATGATCGACCGCTTCGGCACCGACGAGCAGCGCGCCCGCTGGCTGCCGCAGCTGTGCTCGATGGAGAGCCTGGCCAGCTACTGCCTCACCGAGCCGGGCGCCGGTTCGGACGCGGCGGCGTTGCAGGCCCGCGCGGTCCGCGATGGCGAGGACTACGTGCTCACCGGCGTCAAGCAGTTCATCTCCGGTGGCGGCAGCTCGGACGTCTACGTGGTGATGGCCCGCACCGGTGAGCAGGGCGCGAAGGGCATCTCAACCTTCGTCGTCGAGGCCGACGCGCCGGGCCTGTCGTTCGGGGCGAACGAGAAGAAGATGGGCTGGAACGCCCAACCCACCAGGCAGGTGATCTTCGACGGCGTTCGGGTGCCGGCCGACCAGCGGCTCGGGGAGGAGGGCATCGGCTTCCGGATCGCGATGACCGGGCTGGACGGCGGTCGGCTCAGCATCGGGGCGTGCTCGCTGGGCGGCGCGCAGGCCGCGCTCGACAAGAGCCTCGGTTACGTGCGAGAACGCACCGCGTTCGGGGTCAAGCTCAGCGAGTTCGAGGCGCTGCAGTTCAAGCTCGCCGACATGGCCACCGAGCTGGAAGCCGCCCGGCTGCTGCTGTGGCGTGCTGCCGCGGCGCTGGACGCCAAGGACCCGGCGGCGACCCGGTTGTGCGCGATGGCCAAGCGACTCGCCACCGACACGGGGTTCGCGGTGGCCAACGAAGCCCTTCAGATCCACGGTGGATACGGCTACCTTGCCGAGTACGGCCTGGAGAAGATCGTCCGCGACCTGCGGGTGCATCAGATCCTGGAAGGCACCAACGAAATCATGCGCCTGATCGTCTCCCGCAGCCTCCTGTCCGGGTGAGGCCGTCCGCAAATGGAAATCGCGGGAGGAGGCGGCGGTGCTGAAGCGTGCCGGTGCGCATGACGAGACACAGGGAGTAGCTGTATGACGGAGCCCGAGGTGCTGGTTCGCGAGCAGGGCTCGCTCGGACGGATCACGCTCAACCGCCCCAAGGCGCTCAACTCGCTGACGTTGGGCATGGTGCGGGAGATGGCGAAGGCCATCGAGCAGTGGCGCACCGCCGAGCACATCGAGGCAGTCCTGATCGACGGAGCGGGCGAGCGCGGGCTGTGCGCGGGCGGGGACGTCCGGGCGTTGCACGATGCGGCCAAGGCCGGTGACGAGTCGCTGCCCACCGCTTTCTGGACCGAGGAGTACCAGCTCAACTCGGCACTGGCGGGGTATCCGAAGCCGGTCGTGGGAATCATGGACGGCATCACCATGGGCGGCGGCGTCGGCATCTCCGCGCACGGCTCGCACCGGGTGGTCACCGAGCGCTCCAAGGTCGGCATGCCGGAGGTCGGCATCGGCTTCATCCCGGACGTCGGCGGCACCTACCTGCTGTCCCGCGCGCCCGGCGAGCTCGGCGCGCACCTGGCGCTGACCGGCGCTCCGGTCGGCGGAGCGGACGCGGTGTATTGCGGCGTGGCCGACTACTTCGTCGACAGCCCCAACCTGCCCGAGCTCATCAACGCGTTGTCCGGCGGCGCGGTGGACGAGGTGCTGCGCAAGTTCGCCGAGCCCACCCCGGAGGCGCCGCTGGCCGAGCAGCGGGAGTGGATCGACGCGGCCTACTCGGCGGACAGCGTCGAGGAGGTCCTGTGGCGGCTGCGGGAGCGTCCGGAAGCCGCGGCCCGCGAAGCCGCCGAGGTGATCGAGCAGAAGTCGCCGACCTCGCTGAAGGTCACGTTCAAGGCTCTGCGCAGCGACTACGCCTCGCTGGAGGAGGCGCTGACGCAGGAGTACCGGCTGGCCATGGCCTGCGTGCGCATCGGTGACTTCGTCGAGGGGGTGCGGGCAACCCTGGTCGACAAGGACCGCAACCCGAAGTGGTCGCCGCCGCAGCTGTCCGAAGTGGACGATGCACGGGTGGCTGAGTTCTTCGCCCCGGTCGCGGGCGAGCCGAAGTTGTTCGGCTGACCTCGCGTCGGCCTCGACTCCGAAGTTCCAGCGCAGAAAGGTTGTGACAATGGCTGTCATCGGTTTCATCGGGCTGGGCCACATGGGCGGTCCGATGTCGGCGAACCTGGTCAAGGCCGGGCACACCGTGCAGGGCTTCGACCTGATCCCGGCTGCGCTGGAGGTCGCCGCACAGCACGGCGTGACCGCCGTGACGTCGGTGGCCGACGCGGTTGCCGGCGCCGATGCGGTGATCACCATGCTGCCCAGCGGCAAGCACGTGCTCGAGTGCTACGACGAGGTGCTGGCCGCGGCCAAGCCCGGCGCACTGCTGGTCGATTCGTCCACTGTGGACGTGGCGGACGCTCGGGCGGCGCACGAGCGGGCCGAGAAGGCCGGGTTCGACTCCGTCGACGCCCCGGTGTCCGGCGGGACGGCCGGAGCCGAGGCGGGCACGCTGACGTTCATGGTCGGCGGCTCGGAGGACGCCTTCCACCGCGCCGAACCGCTGCTGGAACCCATGGCCCGCAAAGTGATCCACTGCGGTGGGCCGGGCAACGGCCAGGTCACCAAGATGTGCAACAACCTTATCCTCGGGGCCTCGATGGTCGCGGTCAGCGAGGCGTTCGTGCTCGGCGAGCGGCTCGGGCTGTCGCACGAGGCGCTCTACGACGTGGCGTCGGTCTCCACCGGGCAGTGCTGGGCGCTGACCACGAACTGTCCGGTGCCGGACCTGGTGGAGACCAGCCGCGCCAACCACGACTACGAGCCCGGTTTCGCGGCCGCGCTGATGCTCAAGGACCTCCGGTTGGCCACCTCGGCGGCAGAGCAGAGCGGCACCGACATCGCGGTCGGCCGCCTGGCCACCGAGCTCTACCGCCGCTTCAACGAGGAGGGCGGCGGCAATCTCGACTTCGGCGCGATCATCAAGTCCGTCCGCGAGCACTCCGGCGACTGACACGAGGCCGTGTGTGGTTTGGGGTTTCATAGCGCCCCAAACCACACACGAACCCACCTGCTCGCAGAACTCACGACGTCCAGCTGCTGGTCGCTTCCGGGCACGCCCAGCAGCTCGGCTATGACGATCACCGGTAGTGGGTAGGCGAGGCCGGTGACCAGGTCGAACCGGTCCTGCCCGGCGAGCTCGTCGAGCAGTTCGCCGGTGACCTCCGCGATCCGCGGTTCGAGATCGGCCACCACCTTCCTGGTGAACGCGTGGCTGACCAGCGTGCGCAGTTCGCGGTGGTCCGGTGGGTCCATCTGGATCAGGTTGCCGTCGGTGATCGCTTCGGCGGCTTCGATCGGCATCAGCGGAAGGAGGTTGGAGGAGAACCGCTGCGGGTCGCTGATGACCTGAACCGCCTCCGGGTAGCCGGAGACGGCCCAGAGCTTCCTCGTCTCCTCGAACCGCACCGGATGCGCGGGTTGCCGCCCGTGCATCCAGAACTGCTGCTGGTCGATGCCCCATCGCTCGGCGAGCGTCGTCATGGGATTTCCCCTCTGCTGGCGGAAGTTCGAGGCGGTGCCGAACTTCTCGCCGGCCCGCATGGCACGAGAATGGCACCACATTGATGCCAGCTCGAGCCATGATGGCATCTGACTGGCTCAGTTTGGACATTTCGTGCGGATGCCGCTCGTCTTGATGGACGGGGTGCCGCAGCGGTTCGCCGGGCCGCGCGTACCCTGGCGCTTTGTGTTTGAGTGGCTTGTCGAGTGGTACGACGGCGTCGAGCTCTGGCTCGTGCAATTGCCGTACCCGCTGCAGGTAGTACTGGTGTTCTCCGTGCTGCTGCCGCTGTGCTGGGGCCTGGCGCGCGTGATCGATCGCGGCATCGACGGGCTCGGTGCGAAGCTCACCCGCGTGCGCGATGCCGAGCCCCCGGTCGGCCGCCGCGACGATGAATCCTCCCGGGGCCGGAAGGAGACGGCGTGACCTCGCGGAAGCGCATTACGTCGGCGTTGATCGGGCTCATAGTCCTGGTGGTCGGCGGCTGGTTCGCCCGCGACGTCGTCGTCGACGACACGGCTCCGGCCAGCACCCAGCAGGTCCAAGAGGTGCCGGGTGCCGATTCCGGCCTGCCGGTCAAGGAGCTGTCCACGCTCCCGCCGGAGGCAGGCAAGACCTGGAAGCTGATCGAGAGCAACGGGCCGTTCCCGTACCCGCAGAAGGACGGCACGGTCTTCGGCAACCGGGAAGGTGTCCTGCCCAAGGAGAAGTCGGGCTACTACCACGAGTACACCGTGCCGACGCCGGGATCTCGCGACCGAGGCGCCCGACGACTGGTCACCGGTGACCACTCTGAGCTTTACTACACAGGCGATCACTACGAGTCCTTCGTGGTCGTCGACACCACGGGTTGAGTGCGATGTTTGCGACTAAATGGGCCATCAGGGTGCGGAAGGAGCAGCCGGTGAGCGGGGTGGAGCCCCCATCCGCCGACGTCTCGGCGCGCGAGGCCGTGCAGGAAGCAGAGGAGCGCGGGGCGACCGCGCACCTTCTCGACGGTTCTGACCTGATCAGCAAGCGGACCACGCTCGACGGCATCGCCGCCGTGCTGAACTTCCCGGAGTGGGCGGGCCGGAACCTGGACGCCCTCTACGACTGCCTGACCGACCTGTCCTGGCTGTCCGAGGGCGAGCACGTGCTGGTCTGGTCGGGTTTCCAGACCCTGGCCGAGCACGACCCGAAGGCCTTCGGCGGGATCAACGCGGTCCTGCGCGACGCAGCGGAACACCCGATCTGCGGCCGAACCTTCACCTCGGTCCTGACCAAGGACTGATCGCCGGAACGAAAACCCCGCCCGCCGCGGACTGCGGCAGGCGGGGTTCGGTGTCTGAGGGTCAGGTCACTTGAGGGCTTCTGGGACCCAGGAGGGCTTTCGCTTTTCGGCGAAAGCCTGCATTCCTTCCTGGCCCTCTTCGCCTGCGAAGTGCTCGGCTGAGAGTCCGAGCATCTGCTTGAAGGCTTCGTCCATCGCCGACGGGCGCTGGGCGGTCAGCATTTCCTTGGTCGCTGCCAGGGCGTTCGGGGCGCCGAGGGCGAGCATGTCCGCGTAGCGCTTGACCTCCGCGTCCAAGTCGGCGGCGGACACCGCGGAGTTGATCAGGCCGATCTCGGCCGCACGGCGGGCGTCGAAGGTTTCGCCGGTGAGGAACAGCTCGTGCGCCTGGCGGGTGGTCAGGCGGGGCAGCACGGTCACCGAGATCACCGCGGGCACCACGCCGATGCGCACCTCGGAGAAGGCGAAGGTGGCGGTGTCCACCGCGACCGCGATGTCGCAGGCCGCGATGATGCCCACCCCGCCGGCGCGGGCCGGGCCGGCGAGCTTGGCCACGATCGGCTTCGGGCAGGTCCAGATCTGCTCCAGGATCGCCGGGAACTCCTGCACGCCCTGGTTCTCGGCGTTGGCCGAACGCGATTCCTTGAGGTCCATCCCCGCGCAGAACACGGTGCCGGTGTGGTCCAGGACGATCACGCGCACCGCGTCGTCGGCGATCGCGGACGTCAGGTGCTGCCGCAGCTCCTTGCGCAGCTGAGCGGACAGGGCGTTGCGGTTGCGCGGCGAATCCAGGGTGATCGTGGCGACGCCATCGGCCACGACCAGGTGCACGAGTTCATCCATGACAGGCACGTTAACCGCGCTGACCAGAACCCGACCAGTGATCCACGTCGCAACGCGAAACTACAGTTTCAATTGAAACTGTAAATCCCAGGCACGGCGGATCACAGTTTCAATTGAAACTGTGATCCACCGGGGTCAGGTGCGTGGGTAGCGGTCGGACCACTCGGGTGGACGGGGACCGAATTCGAGGACCGCGTCGTGGGCGAGGCGTTCGATCACCTCGTGCAGTTCCAGCTCGGCCGTCCAGCGCTCCGGGATGCGGCGCGCTCCGGCGACCGCTCCCACCAGGCAGCCGCAAACCGCTCCGGTCGTTGCGCTGTTGCCGGAGTGGTTGACCGCCACCGGGAGTGCGGCGTCGAAGTCGCCTTCGCTGATCAGCGCCGCGTAGAGACCGATGGACAGGGCTTCCGCGGCGGTCGAGCCGGTGCCGAGGGCGCTCTCCACGTCGCCCGGTGATACCCGGCCGTCGCGCGCCAGCTCGGCCGCTGCGTTGATCCGGCGGGTGACTTCTTCGTGCCCGGAGTGCGCCGCGAGCTGCCCGAACACGTCGTCCACGGCGGCGCTCAGCGGTTCGCCGGCGAGCAGCCGGGATGCGAGGAAGGCCAGTGCGCCTGCGCTCAGGCGGGCCGTTGGGTGGCCGTGGGTCAGGGCTGCGGTGCTCATGCCGACGTCGAAGACCTCGGCCGGGTCGCTGCTCCACAGCGCCGCGGGCACCGCTCGCATGATCGCGCTGCTGCCCGACGAGTCGCTGACCGGCTGCTCCGGGGTGCCCATCGGCTGCTGGCCCTTGGCGAAGGCGATCAGCGTGCGCATCATCGTCCGGCCCGGGTTGCGGGTCTGGAACAGCGCACGCTGCTGGACCAGCCAGCCGTCCGGTTCCGGTGTGGTGCGCAGGAATTCGCCCGCCGCGCGCGGCCAGCTCAGGTGCTGGGTGTGCAGCCAGCGCTGGTAGGCGTGCTGGATGTGCCGGGTCGGGTCGGCGGTTCCGCTGGCGCGGCGGCTGACGTTGGCGCGGATCGTGCCTTCCAGCGAGAACAGCAGCAGCTGGGTGTCGCTGCCGAGGCGACCGGAGGGGTGTCCGGCGGGGACGTAGCCGGTCAGCCCGCTCGCCCCGTGCCGGGAGCGGATCTCGTCCCAGTTGTCCGCGGCCACCGGGATGCCGAGGGCTTCGCCGACCGCGCAGCCCAGCACCGCGCCCACGAACCGATCGCGGGACGCCGCCAGCCGGGGGACCGCGGTCAGCCCGGTGCGGTAGTCCGTTGTGGACGGTGCCGGTTCGGCCGCGTCGGTGGTCGGGTAGCGGCGCTCCCAGGTCTCGGATTCGTCCGGGTAGGGGCCGAATTCCGCTGCCGCGTCGACGGAGATCCGCTCGATCAGCGACGTGATCGGCAGTTCGTCGAGCAGCTCGGCGGGGATCGCCGTCGGACCGTGCAGCGCGCCGAGCAGTTGCCCGCACAGCATCGCTGAACTGGCGGTATCACCGTCGTGGTCGCTCGCCGCGCGGATCGCTGCGGCGAAGTCGTCCTCGCACGCCACGGCCACTCGCATCGCAATCGCCAGGGCGTCCAGGCCGCTGCGCCCGGACTGCATGGCGTTGAGGTTCTCCGGGCCGGGGTGGAATCCGGCCGGGCTGACGTGGCCCAGCCGCAGCGCGTGCGTGAACGTGCTGCGGGCCGGTCGCCAACCGGAAATGCCTTGCCGCAGCGAGGTTTCCAGCGGATTCCCGCGCAGCAGCCACAGCATCGACACGCCGAGGACGCTGGCCGGGCTGTGCCCGTTGACGTGCCCGTGGGTGAGCGCGGCGAGGTCGCCGCCCAGCGCGAACACGGTGCCCGGATCACCCGACCACAGCGCCGCGAGCGCGCCCATCGGCACCGCGGTGGCGGCGTCGGAGCTGTTGATCGGCTGCTTGCGCGACCCGGCGGCGTGCCCGGTGACAACGCGCGTCAACGCGGTGAGCAGCGTCGGTTCGTCGGTTCGCGACGAGTGCAGCAGTCGTTCCCGCACCAGCCAGCCGTTCGGCTGCGCGGTGTCGGTTCCGCAGTCCCGCCAGGGAACACCGCGGGTGTGCAGCCAGCGCCGCAAGCCGTTGAGCGCGAAGCCGAGCGGGTCGCCTTCACCGGATGCGCGCGCCTGCGTGTGCGCCCGGATCATGCCTTCCAGCGCGAAGAGCAACGCGCTGGTGCGCTGCCCGACCTCGCCGAGGGCGACGAACTCGCCCACCGCGCCGCCCAGCAGCATGCCGAGCATCCGGCTGGGGGCTTCGGGGAGCGGGCCGTTGCGGTCGGCCAGGCCCGTGTCGGGCACCGGCGGCGACTCGTCGCCGAACCGGTGTTGCAGGGCTGCTGCCCACAGCGGTGCGGTGGCGGGCCGTTCCCGCCACCGCCGCCAGGTCTCCAGCAGTTGCTGCTCCACCGGGTCGCGCTCGCCAGCGGCGCGCGCCTTGCGCCAAGCCGCCAGCAGCGCTCGCTCCGAGTCGTCCAACCGGGATTCGTCCACGCGGTCTATCCGAGGTAGCGCTGCGCCCAGTCGGGCATTTGCTGGTCGGAGGTGATCTCGGCGCGGGCCCGCTGCTCGTCGGCGACCAGCTCGGTGAGGACTTCCCGCAGCTCCAGCTCTTCCAGCCACTCGGCCGGGATCTGCTCGGTGCCGCGAGCCGCTCCGAGCAAGCTGCCGCAGATCGCCGCGGTGGTCGCGGTGTTGCCCGAGTGGGTGGCCGCCAGCGAAACCGCGTCGGCGAAGGAGTTCGGGTGGGCCAGTGCCGCCGCGACGGCGATCGCCAGCGCTTCCGGCGCCTGCCAGCCCAGCCCCAGCTCCTCGAAGCGGGTGGGCGAGACCTGCCCGCTGCCGACGATCTCGATCGCCGAGCGCAGCCCCTGGGTGATGCCCTCCGCGACCTCCATCTGGTCCAGCTCGGCGAGCACCGAGTGCACGGCGTCGACCAGGGTCTGCCCGTTGTTGAGCGAGCACACCAGCCCGGCCAGCGCACCAGCGGTGAGGTAGCCGTCCGGGTGCCCGTGGGTGACCGCGGCGATCTCCGCGCCGCGGATGATCGCGTCCTGCGGCGAGGTGAACTCGAAGCCGACCGCCGCACCGCGCACAGCCGCTGCTGCGGTGCGCGCCGAGTTCGGCGGGTTGCTCGGCGTCGGGACCTCGCGGCGGTCCGAGAAGCGGGCCAGCGCGGTCAGCGTCGCCTCGTCCGGGAACCGCTGCGCCTGCAGGACCTCGGTCTCGGCGAGTGCGCCGAGCTGGAAGACGCCGCTGCGCAGCTTCACGCCCTGCGTGTGCATCCAGTGCAGCAGGGTTCCGCGCACCACTGACGGCCAGTGCTCGCTGATGCCGCGCTGCACCGAGCGGACGCGGGTGCGGATCAGGGCGTCCAGGACGAACGCGGTCTGCTGTCCGTGCGCGGTGGCCGCCGCCCGTTTGCCGAAGGCTTCGGCCATCTCCCGGATGCCTTCCGGGTTCTCGCGCAGGATCGTGCTCAGGTCGGAGAACATCCACGGCGCGCCGAGCGCGTCGCCGACCGCGGTGCCCAGCACGCAGCCCGCCACCCGCTCGTCGCGGCTGAGCTGGACCTGGGTCTCAGCGACCAGCTCGCCCTCGTCCTCGGTCTCGGCGGCCTCGCCGATCAGCTGTGCCGCGCGCTCCGCGCCGAAGGCCTCGACGAGCAGCTTGTGCAGGTCCTGCGTGAGGTCCGCGGAGTTGCCGTCCTCGTTGTCGCGGAACTTCCGCCAGGCGGCGAGCAGCTGCAGCTCCTCGTTGGAGAGCCCGTCGTCCGCGTCGTCGTCGGCCGGTTCTGCCACCGACTCCTCGGCGACCGGTTCGACCTCGGGAGCCTCCGGCTCGGTGGTGGGTTCGTCCTGCTCGGCGGGCTCCTCGTCGGTGTCGTCGGCCGGTTCATCGGCAGGCTGCTCAGCGACGGCGACAGCCGTTTCGGCAACTGCAGCCTCGACCGCCTCGGGCTGCTCCGCGGTCTCCGCAACGGCTTCCGCCTGTTCCGCGATCGGCTCTTCGGCCGGTTCCGGCTGCTCGTCGGGAGTGTCCTGCTCGGTGGGCTCGTCCGCGCCGATGGGGTAGCGGTCCAGCCAGTCGGCATCGCGCGGCGGGTTCGGGCCGAACTCGCGGATCGCGTCGGCGGCCAGCTGCTCGATGACCTCGCGCAGCTCCAGCTTGTCGCGCCAGGTCTGCGGGATCGCTTCCGAGGTCAGCGCCGCGCCCATGATGTTGCCGCAGATCGCCGCGGTGGAGTCGCTGTCGCCGGAGTGGTTCGCGGCCAGCACCACCGCGTCGGCGAACGACTTCGGGTGGGTCAGCGACGCGCACACCGCGATCGCCAGAGCCTGCTCACCGAACCAGCCCTCGCCGAGGGATTCCTGGATCTGCTCCGGCGTCGGGTCGCCCTCGGCGGCGAGTTCGGTGGCCGCGCGCAGCGCCGTCGAGGTCTCCTCGTGACCGTCCCAATTGGACAGTTCGGTGAGCGCGCCGTCCACTGCCTCCGGCAGCGACCGGCCGTCCAGCAGCTGCTGGACGATCACCGCCAGCGCACCGGCGGGCAGGAAACCGCTCGGGTTGCCGTGCGTGAGCAGCGCGGTCATCGCACCGACCTGGAACACCGCGGCGGAATCGGCCGACCACAGCGCTGCCGGGGCCGCCCGCATCACGCCGCCGCAGCCCTTGGAGTCGTTGAGCCGGTTGCTGAAAGAGCCCTGCGGCTTGCCGTTGGCGTAGCCGTGCAGCGCCTGGATGCACGTGGTGCCGGGCGCGCGGCGGACGAACAGGCCCTTCTGCCGGATCAGCCAGCCGTCCGGCGGGGTCGCCGCCAGCGGTCCGCCGGCTTCCCGCCAGTCGAAGCCCTGGGTGTGCAGCCAGCGCTGGTAGGCGTGCTGGACCTGGGTGGCCGGCTCGTTCTCGCCGAACAGCCGCCGCCGGACGCTCGCCCGGATCAGGCCTTCCAGCGTGAACATCGTCATCTGGGTCTCGTCGCTGACCGAGCCGCCGGGCCGGTGCGCGTCGACGAAGTCGGTGAGCCCGGGCGAGCCGTACTTGCGGCGGATGTCCTGCAGCGAGTCGTCCTCGATCGGGTAGCCGAGGGCGTCACCGGCGGCGCCGCCGAGCAGGAAGCCGAGGATCCGCTGCGCGCGCAGCTCCTCCGGATCGGCGGGTTCCTCGGTCGCGACCTCGGAGCTCGGTTCGCCCGCAGCCTCGGAAGATTCCCCGGACCCCGTCACGTCGGTGACGGATTTAGCAGCTGCGGTTTCGTCTTCGTCGGAAGTCGCTTCGGATTCGTCCGAGTCCTCATCAGCCACGGCTTCATCTGTGGCTGTTTCGGGCTCGTCATCGGGCGCTGCGGGCTCGTCGGACTCCTGAGCTGCGGCCTCTTCGACGACCGGAGCGGCTGGAGTTTCCTCGGCGACAGCGTCGGTTTCGTCATAGGCCGGGGTCGCGTCGGAGTCCTGGTCAACCGTGGTTTCTTCGACGACAGGAGCTGATTCGGCAGCCTCCGCAGAGGCGCTTTCCTCTTCGGCGGTTTCCTCCGCGGGCGCTGCTTGCTCGGCGGGCTTCTCCGAGACGAGCGGCAGAGCGGAGGTGAAGTCCAAGTCGGAGACATCCTTGGCGGCTGGGTAGCGAGCCTCCCAGGCGTCACCGCTCGGCGGCGTCGGGCCGAACTCCAGCAGCCCGTCCTTGGCGAGGGCTTCGACGACTTCCCGCTGCTTGAGGTCGCGCAGCCACACGCCAGGCAGCGCGGGCGCGCCGTAGCGGGCGCCGACGATGTTGCCGCAGATCGCGGCGGTGGAGTCGCTGTCGCCGGAGTGGTTGACCGCCACCATCAGCGCGGCGGCGATGCTGTCCGTGCTCAGCGCCGCGCACACCGCGATCGCCAGGGCCTCGTGCCCGGCCCAGCCGCCGCCCAGCGAGTCCTTGAGCTGCTCGGGGGCCGGTTTCCCCTGCTTGGCGAGGTTTTCGGCGGCCTGCAGCGCGCGTTCGGTGTCCTCGTGGTCCGCGTACTGCACCAGCAGCTCACGGGCCTGGCGCACCGATTCCTCCAGCGTCGCCTCGCGCAGCAACTGGTGGACGATCACCGCGAACACACCGGCGGGCAGGTAGCCGTTGGGCTGCGAGTAGGTCAGCGCCGCGGTCGCGGCGGCCAGCTCGAAGACCTGCTTCGGGTCGTCGGACCACAGCGCGACCGGGGCGGCGCGTACCACGCCACCGCAGTCGGGCGAGTCGTTGATGGGACGCGAGAAGGTGCCGGGAGCGCCGACCGAGGCGAATTCGCGAAGTGCAGTTATGCAGCTGCTGTTCGGCGAGCGCACGGCGAACAGGTCGTGCTGCTCGATCAGCCAGCCGTTGGCCTTGGGATGGCTGATGGCGTACGGCCCGGCGGCCCGCATCCACGCGTAGCCCTGGGTGTGCAGCCAGCGCTGGTAGGCCAGCTGGATCGCCGACAGCGGGTTGTCCGCCCCGGCCCGGACCGCGATGTGGCCGCGGATCAGGCCTTCCAGGGTGAACATCGTCATCTGGGTGTCGTCGGTGAACTCGCCGGGCTGGTCACCGGTGCGGTCGTACTCGGTGACGCCCATCGCGCCGAAGCGGCTGCGGATCTGGTCCACCGGGTAGAACTCGACCGGCGCGCCCAGTGCGTCACCGATCGCACCGGCCAGCATCGAGCCCAGGAAGCGGCGGCCGAACTCCGTCTCGATCGGGTCGATCGGCGCGGGAGGCTGCGGCACGGGCGCGGCGCCGTTCGGCACCGGCGTGCCGTGGGGCGGAGACGGCGGAGCGACTGCGGGCATACCGGCGGCGGGGGAGTTCACCGGGCCCCCGGGGGCCTTCGGTGGCACCGAAGCGGCGGCCTTGACCAGGTCCTCGGCGGGCACTCGGGCCTTGACCGGGCTGGTCGGGTTCACCTGGACGTCGATGCCGGTCGGGTTGTGCGCGGCCAGCTGACGACCGGTCATCCGCTGCCAGGTCGTCCAGTTCGGCGGCAGGAACCCGTCGGAGGTGAACACCTGCAGCTGCCGGCGCCCCGACTCGTGCTCCATCGTGAACAGACCGCTGCCCTGCGGCTGTGCGAACAGGATCAGCTCGGCGTCCAGCATCGCGGTCAGCAGCGCGTGCCCCTGCGCGTAGCCGGTGGTGGTCAGCTGGAGGGCGCGCTCGACGTCGTTGGTCGGCGCGGGCAGCCGCAGCGCGACCGGGGACGGCCGGTAGTTCGGGTTGGGGGAGAAGTCGTCGGTGATCTCGCCCTTCTCATCGACCCGGTAGCCGCCGATGAAGCCCCACGGCGGAACCTCGGCGCTCGGGTCGGTGAAGATCGGATCGACCACGTACAGCCAGGTGTTGGGCTGCTTCGTGGCCTGCTCCCGCATGGCGGGTGTGATGACCGGTCGATTCGGCTGCTGCGTCGTGTTCATCTCGCGCTGTTGTCCCCGACTCCTCATCCAGCCCTGCATTGATCGCCCCCGCACCCCGGCGGTCACTTGATAGCGCGGGTCTGGCGGAGCCGACGAACACAGGGAGCAGCCGGTTCCCCGCCCCGACGCTGATATCAAACTCTCTCATGACCACATGGGGTGAAGCTTAGTGTTCGGCGCAACGACTCAGGGTTAATGGGTGATCAGCCCTTTGGCTCGAATGGGCAAGTTCATCTCGTCCAGCCCGTGACCGCGAAGTACGACCAGCACCGCGTGGTGGGCGGCGCATGCGCCGCCCACGCAGGACGAGGTTGAAACAACCCCAATGGTCAGGACGAGAGCATGGCGGCCATCAGGCAGCTGGTGCACGGCATGCCGACCGGAGCGTCCAGTGGTTCGGCCTCGCCGGGGCGGATGGCGAACCCGCAGTAGGCGCGCAGCGCGGAGGGCATGGTGCCTTCGGCGGGCAGCGGGAAGAAGTGGCAGGACTTGTCCCGCTCACCGCGGGCCAGCTCGGCGCGCACCCGAGCGATCAGGTGGGGCTGCGGGATCATGTGGCGCTCGCGAGGAGCAGCGAAGACGGGTCCGGCAGCGACCTGGAATGTCGGGGTGTTCCGGGTCGCTGCCGGTCATCGTGTACCCAGCTGGACACGTGCGCCATCATGCCCGGAAGGTTGCCCACCTCACCCGAGTTGTCGACTTTTGCTCACTTGGAGTTGTAGTCGCGAATGTAGGCCTCGGTGAGATCACGCTCCTGCTGCCGAGCGCTGTCCACGTCGCGACCGTGCGCTCGGTCCAGGCTTTCCTTGTCCTTCTTGACGTCTTTCCAGGATTGGCCCACCGTTCAGACCTCCTGGCATCGCTGGGTCGTGAGAACGTTCGCGAAGGATCCCTCGGTCTGCTCCGCGAGATCAGGCTTGGCGCCGAGCGAAACCTCGCGCTTGTTCGAGGCGCGCGTCCCCGTTCCGCTTGAGTTGTCCAGCAGCTTTCACTTCCCGTAGTGGTATCGGCATGCTGCGATGCGTATCTCGTCGCCCGCGAGTTTGTAGACCAGTCGGTGTTCGTCGGAAATGCGGCGTGACCAGTACCCCTGGAACCCGTGCTTCAGGGGTTCGGGTTTGCCGATGCCTTCGTTCCCGTTCCGGCAGATGTCCTTGATCAGCGCGTTGATCCGCTTGAGGATCTTGCGATCTTCGGTTTGCCACCAGACGTAGTCGTCCCAGGCGGCTTCATCCCAGAGCAGCTTCATTCGACGAGTTCGTGCTGTTCGCCGCCACCGGCCTCCAGTCGTTCGATCGCCTGGATGAGGCGGCGCGCGTTCTCGGGGCTGCGCAGGAGGTAGGCGGTTTCCTGCAAGGACTGGTAGTCGTCCAGCGAGACCATCACGACCGGCTCATGGCCGGCGCGGGTGATCACGACCTCCTCGCGGTCGTTGACCACGGAATCGAGGGTCTCGGCGTACTTCGCGCGAGATTCCGAGTAGCTCATCGTCTTCATCGAACACCTCCTGTACGCAATACTGTACGCCACCATGGGTGAAGTGGGCAAATAGTGGAGCGCGTCGGATGCGAGGCCCTTCTTCGAAGTCAGAGAGCGACGGGTAGGTGGGCCGATCCTCGGGCTTCGGCGTAGCGGTTGAGGACCAGGTCCGCCAGGGCTTCGTCGTCTGCCATCGGGGCTGCGATCAGGGGGCCCGACGCATGCTCGCGGGCCAGGGCGGTGATTCGGTCGGGGAGCAGGCCCGGGGCGAGGAACCAGGAGGCGACCGCGATGCGACGGGCGCCTCGGGCGCGCAGGAGCTCGATCGCCGCTGGCACTGCCGGTTCGGCCGCCGCTGCGAAGGTTGCGACTGCCCCTGCCCAGGCCGTTTTCGCCTGCCAGCGTTCCGCGACGTCTGCGACCAGCTGATTCGCCAGGGCGTGCGAGGAGCCCGCGCTCGCCAGCAGCACGCCGAGCTCCGGGTCGTCGGGATCGACTCCGGTTTCCAGCAGGCGGCGCCAGGCTGCTGATTCCAGACGCGGGTCGGGGCCCAGGACGTCGGTGACGTGCACCTGGAGACGTGGGTAGCGGCGCTGCGTCTCGGCCACCGCCGCTGGGACGTCCACGCGGGCGTGGAAGGCGCGGCCGAGCAGGAGCGGGACGACCACCGCCGTGTCGTGGCCGTCGCCGTGCACCGCGCTGAGCACGTCGCCCAGGCGCGGTGCCGACAGGTCCAGGAACGCCGCTCGCACGTCGAGGTCCGGGCGCAGCGCGCGCACCACGTCCAACAGGGCGTGGATGGTCGCGGCCGAGCGCGGGTCCCGGCTGCCGTGGGCGACTGCCACCAGAGGCGCCGTCATGGTCATTCCGCCGCGAACGGCGCCAGCGGCACCCCGATCAGGCCCGCAGCCAGCGTGGTTCCGTCGGCGGGGTCGATCACCAGGAACGAGCCGGTGCGGCGGCTGGCCGCGTAGGCGTCCACCGGTAGCCGCTCCGCGGTGCGCAGCTGCACTCGGCCGATCTCGTTGAGCTGCAACGCATCCGGAGCATCCACACTGGACAGCTGCTGCTCGTCGAAGCGGGCCGACAGCTCGGTGACGATGGTCTGCACCGTTCGTGTGCCGTGCTTCACCAGCACCTTCGCGCCCGGCTTCAGCGGCTTCTCGGCCAGCCAGCACACCGTGGCGTCGAGCTCGTCGGTCAGCTCCGGGGCGGCGTCGGCGGCGGCGATCAGGTCACCGCGCGAGATGTCCACGTCATCGGCCAGCAGCAGCGTGATCGAGTGACCGGCCGCGGCGCTCGGCTTCGCGCCGTTCGGAGTGTCCACCTTGGACACGCGCGTCCGCACCCCGGCGGGCAGCACCACGACTTCGTCGCCCTCGGTGACGATCCCGGCCGCCACCTGGCCCGCGAAACCCCGGTAGTCCGGGTGCTCCGCGGTGCGCGGGCGGATCACGTACTGCACCGGCAGGCGGAACGGCGCGTCGTGCGGGTCCGGCGCCACCGGCACGCCCTCCAAGTGCTCCAGCAGCGACGGGCCGTCGTACCAGGGCGTGTTCGCCGAGTGCTCCACCACGTTGTCGCCGAGCAGCGCGGACACCGGGATGGTCACCACGGAGTCGTCGCGGTAGCCCAGCGCGCGGGCGTGCTCGGTGAACTCGGCGGCGATGCGGGTGAACACCGCTTCGTCGAAGTCGACCATGTCGATCTTGTTCACGGCCAGCACCAGCTGCGGCACGCCCAGCAGCGCCAGCACCGCCGCGTGCCGCCGGGTCTGCTCGATGACGCCCTTGCGCGCGTCCACCAGCAGCACCGCCAGCTGCGCGGTCGAGGCGCCGGTGACGGTGTTGCGGGTGTACTGCACGTGGCCGGGGGTGTCGGCCAGCACGAAGGTGCGCTTCGGGGTGGCGAAGTAGCGGTAGGCCACGTCGATGGTGATGCCCTGCTCACGCTCCGCGCGCAGGCCGTCGACCAGCAACGACAGGTCCGGCGTCGCCAGGCCGCGGTCGGCGCTGGCGCGGTGCACGGCGTCCAGCTGGTCGGCCAGCACCGACTTGGTGTCGTGCAGCAGCCGTCCGACCAGGGTGCTCTTGCCATCGTCGACGGACCCGGCGGTGGCCAACCGCAGCAGGTCGGTCTGCACCGGCAAGGTCACCTCGGTGCCGCTGTCCGGCGCGGTGCGGGTCATGGTCTCGGTCATTCGGGAACCCTTCAATGAGGACGTGGTCGTTTTGCGTGGCGGTGCGAGTAGCGGAACCTCAGACGCCGCCTGGCTGCGGGATCCCGTTTTCATGCATGACCAATGCACGGCGAACGGGCTGTCCTCGCCAAGAGCCCAAGTCGGGCGGGCGCAGTCTGAGAACCCGCGGCGGTGCAAGCTGCTTGGGTGGGCTATGCGCCTGCGGCGCATGCGACCCGCGCCGCGCGGTGCTGTTTACCGCTCGAAGCGGCTGGCGCCGCTTGCCTGACGACGACCGCATACCGGGCTGCCCCACCGCCGATTGCTCGGCTGCTCAGAAGTAGCCCTCGCGCTTGCGGTCCTCCATCGCTGCTTCGGAGATGCGGTCGTCGGCTCGGGTGGCGCCGCGTTCGGTCAGTCGGCTGGCCGCGACCTCGGCGATCACGTCGTCTACTGTGTACGCCTCGGATTCCACCGCGCCGGTGCAGGAACCGTCGCCGACCGTGCGGTAGCGGACCGTCTTGAGCGCCGGGACCTCGCCGTCGCGCGGACCGCCCCACGGGCCGGAGGTCAGCCACATGCCGTCGCGCTGGTAGACCTCGCGGCGGTGCGCGTAGTAGATGTCCGGCAGCTCGATCTTCTCCCGCTGGATGTAGCGCCAGATGTCCAGCTCGGTCCAGTTCGACAGCGGGAACACCCGCACGTGCTCGCCCGGCCGGTGCCGGCCGTTGTAGAGGTTCCACAGCTCGGGGCGCTGGCGGCGCGGGTCCCACTGGCCGAAGGCGTTGCGCAGGCTGAAGATCCGCTCCTTGGCGCGGGCCCGCTCCTCGTCGCGGCGACCGCCGCCGAACACCGCGTCGAACCGGTTGTCGCCGATGGAGTCCAGCAGCGGCGTGGTCTGCAGCGGGTTGCGGGTGCCGTCCGGTCGTTCCGCCAGCCGCCCGTCGTCGATGTAGTCCTGCACCGACGCCACTACCAGCCGCAGGTCGTGCCGGGCCGCGATCTCGTCGCGGAACGCCAGCACCTCCGGGAAGTTGTGCCCGGTGTCGACGTGCAGCAGCGGAAACGGCACCGGCGCGGGGCGGAACGCCTTGAGCGCCAAGTGCACCAGCACCGTGGAGTCCTTGCCGCCGGAGAACAGGATCACCGGCCGGTCGAACTCCCCGGCGACCTCGCGGAAGATGTGGACCGCCTCGGACTCCAGCGCGTCGAGGTTGTCCACCTGCGGCGGCACGTCGGTCAGCGGATCGGCCGGCAGGTCGATTGCAGTCATGTCCTCTCCCAAGGTTATGGGACTGCTTGGTCGTTGTCTTTGAAACGCCGGAGGCGTTTAGCCCACCCTCGGCGCTTGCACCGCCGCGGGTTCTCAGCGTTCGCCTGGCGAAGACGGCCCCACTGCCGTGTATTGGCATACATCAAGTTGGGCACCCGCAGTCCAGGCGGACGCTGAGGTTCCGCTACTGGCATCGCTACGCAAAACGAGTCCGGAAACATAAATTCAGCCGTGCAGTCCGCACTCGGTCTTGGCGCTGCCCGCCCACCGGCCGCTGCGCGGGTCCGCGCCCGGTGCGGGTTTGGCGGTGCACGGTTGACAGCCGATCGACGGGTATCCGGCCGCCACCAGCGGGTTCACCAGCACGCCGTGCTCATCGATGTAGCGCTGCATCTCCTCGTCCGACCAGGCCGCCAGCGGGTTGATCTTGACCAGCCCGTTGCGCTCGTCCCAGGTGACGATCGGGGTGTTCGCCCGCGTCGGGGCCTCCACCCGTCGCACGCCCGTCACCCACGCCTCGTAGCGGGCCAGGGTGTTGCGCAGCGGCACCACCTTGCGCAGGAAGCAGCAGCGGTTCGTGTCCCGCTCGTAGAGCCGCGGGCCCTCGGCGGCGTCCTGCTGGGCAACCGTCTGCGCCGGGAGCGCGTCGACGATGGTGACGTCGTAGACCTGCGCCACGGCGTCTCGGGCGCCGATGGTCTCGGCGAAGTGGTAGCCCGTTTCCAGGAACAGGACGTCCACACCGGGCCTGGCGTTGGCCGCCAGGTCGACCAGCACCGCGTCCTGCATGTTCGACGCGACGATCAGCCCGTCGCCGAAGTTCCCCGCGGCCCAGCGCAGCGCCTCCTCCGCGCTGGCTTCGGCCAGCCGCGGGGCGGCCTCCTCGACCAGCGCCCGCAGCTCATCGTCGCTGCGCCGGGTGCCGATGTTCGTAGTGGTCATCGTCGTTCCTCTCCCAAGGCCAACCCGACGAGCCGCACCGCGAAAACTCGCAGGCACGACAAGCACTTCCACGCCCCGGCCGGTTCGGCTTCGGGCGCCAGGTCCTCTTCGCCGCAGTACGGGCAGTAGAACGGTGCCGCGCGGCTCATTTGAGGTCGTCCTCGTCGGCGCGGGCGACCCACTGCGCGAAGCGCTCACCGTCGCCGCGCTGCTCCAGGTAGCGGCGGACCAGGCGTTCCACGTAGTCGCCGAGTTCGGCGGAGGTGACCTTGTGGCCGCGGATCTTGCGGCCGAACCCGGCGTCGATCCCGAGCCCGCCGCCCAGGTGCACCTGGAATCCCTCCACCGGGTTGCCGTCGCCGTCCGGCACCATCTGGCCCTTCAAGCCGATGTCGGCGACCTGGGTGCGGGCGCAGGCGTTCGGGCAGCCGTTGAGGTTGATCGTCACCGGGTCGGCGATGTCGCCCTGGATGTCGGCCAGCCGCTGCTCCAGGTCGTGGACCAGGGCGATCGCCCGCTGCTTGGTCTCGACGATGGCCAGCTTGCAGAACTCGATGCCGGTGCAGGCGATCACGCTGCGCCGCCACGGCGACGGATCCGCCCGCAGCCCCAGCCCGGCCAGATCCGAGACCAGTCCGTCCACTTCGGACTGCGCTACGTCCAGGACGAGCAGGTTCTGCTCCACGGTGGTGCGAACTCGTCGCGATCCGACGCGCTCGGCGGCCTTGGCCACCTCCACCAGCGTCGAGCCGCTGACCCGCCCGGCCTCGGACTTCACACCCACGTAGAAGTTGCCGTCGGTCTGCGGGTGCACGCCGATGTGGTCGCGGTGCCCGGTCGGAGTCTCCGGTGCGGGGCCGTCGATCAGCTTGCGGCCCAGGTACTCGCCCTCCAGCACCTGCCGGAACTTCTCCGCACCCCAGTCGTTGACCAGGAACTTCAACCGGGCCCGGTGCCGCAGCCGCCGGTAGCCGTAGTCGCGGAAGATCGCCACCACCGCGTGCCACACCTCGGCGGCCTCGTCCAGCGGCACCCAGGCACCCAGGCGCACGGCCAGCTTCGGGTTGGTCGACAGGCCACCGCCGACCCACAGGTCGAAACCGGGGCCGTGCTCCGGGTGCACCACGCCGACCAGCGAGATGTCGTTGATCTCCGGCACGGTGTCCCATCGCGGCGAACCGCTGATCGCGGTCTTGAACTTGCGCGGCAGGTTGGACAGCGACCGGTCGCCGATGTACTTCTCGGTGATCTCCTCGATCGCCGGGGTGGCGTCGACGATCTCGTCGGCGGCGATCCCGGCCACCGGCGAACCCAGCACCACGCGCGGGCAGTCGCCGCAGGCCTCGGTGGTGGACAGTCCGACGGCCTCCAGCTTCTGCCAGATCGTCGGCACGTCCTCCACCCGCACCCAGTGCAGCTGGACGTTCTGCCGGTCGGTGATGTCGGCGGTGTCGCGGGCGTAGGTCTGCGAGATCTCGCCGATGGTGCGCAGCTGCTCGGTGGTCAGCGCACCGCCGTCGATGCGCACCCGCAGCATGAAGTAGCGGTCGTCGAGCTCTTCGGGTTCGATCGTGCCGGTGCGCGCGCCCGGGATGCCCGGTGCGCGCTGGGTGTAAAGACCCCACCAGCGGAAACGACCCCGAAGATCAGCCGGGTCGATCGAGTCGAAGCCGCCGTGGGCGTAGATCGTCTCGATGCGCTGCCGGACGTTGAGCGGGTTGTCGTCCTTCTTGGACCGTTCGTTGGCGTTGAGCGGCTCGCGGTAGCCGAGAGCCCACTGGCCTTCGCCGCGCGTCTTGCGCTTGCGGGCGGGGCGGGGGGCAGCTTCCGTCGGGGGGACCATGTCCGACCTCCGGGATTCAGGCGCGGCGACGCCGCGTGGAACCCCGTCGGTGACGGATCGCACTGCTCGGCGCCCCCGGCGCCGACTGGACAATGCAGCAGCGCGGGATCAACCCGTAGCGCGGCACAAACAGCTGGAGACCCGCCGCAGGTCCACGTAGCGGCGGGCGACCAGCAAAAGCGTCGGCAAGGTTGCGCCCATGTGAAGGAGCGTGCCACGCGCCCACCGGCCGGTCCAAGGCCATCCGAATGGTGAGACAGTGGTGCTGTGCCTGCTCAGCTGCCCACCGGCGAACCCGCGCCGGCAGACGGAACCCTGCCGCCCGAGGCCCTGACCGGACTCGGTTCGCGGCCCTTCGGGGTGTACGTCCACGTGCCGTTCTGCGCCACCCGCTGCGGGTACTGCGACTTCAACACCTACACCGCCGACGAGCTGGGGTCGTCCTCGAGCTTCGGCAGTTGGCTGGACGGTCTCAAGGCCGAGCTGGAGCTGGGAGCGCGGGTGTTGGCGCAGGGCGATGCGCCGGTGCCGCAGGCGCAGACGGTGTTCGTCGGAGGTGGCACGCCGTCGCTGCTCGGCGCACAGCGCCTGGGCGAGGTCGTGGCGGCGATCCGCGCCACGTTCGGACTGGCGGAGGCGGCGGAGGTCACCACCGAGTCCAACCCCGAGTCGACCTCGCCGGAGTTCTTCGCCGCGATCCGCGACGCCGGGTACACGCGGGTGTCGCTGGGCATGCAGTCGGCCGCCGAGCACGTGCTGCGGATCCTGGAGCGGCGGCACACCCCGGGGCGCGCGGTGGAAGCGGCCCGCGAGGCGCGGAAGGCCGGGTTCGAGCACGTCAACCTGGACCTGATCTACGGCACGCCGGGGGAGACCGACGACGACCTGCGCCGCTCGCTGGACGCGGTGCTGAGCACCGGCGTGGACCACGTCTCGGCCTACGCGCTGATCGTGGAGGACGGCACGGCGATGGCCCGTAAGGTCCGCCGCGGCGAACTGCCGATGCCCGACGACGACGTGCTCGCCGACCGCTACGAGCTGATCGACCGGACCCTCGCCGAAGTGGGCCTGACCTGGTACGAGGTATCCAACTGGGCCAGCGACGAGGAGGCGGCCTGCCGCCACAACCTCGGCTACTGGCAGGGCGGTGACTGGTGGGGCGCCGGGCCCGGCGCGCACAGCCACGTCGGCGGAGTCCGCTGGTGGAACGTCAAGCACCCGGCCCGCTACGCGTCCCAGCTGGCGGAGGGCAATTCCCCGGCGGCGGGCCGCGAACGACTGAGCGCCGAGGACCAGCGAATCGAGCGGGTCATGCTGGAACTCCGCGTGGCAGAAGGACTTTCGATGAAGGCCCTCGACGAATCCGGAGTCCTCGAGGCGAAGCAAGCGGCGACCGACGGCCTTCTCGACCGCGAAGCCCTCACCGCAGGCCGCTGCGTCCTCACCGACCGAGGCCGCCTCCTCGCCGACGGAGTGGTCCAACGCCTCATCGCGTGACCGCCGGTCGTGCTTCGCGGTCACAGTCCGGACAGGATGAAAAGGCTCGTCGCACCTGCAGATTTCAGTCACGACTGAACACAGTTTCAATTGAAACTGTAATTCCCAGGCAGGGGTGACCACAGTTTCAATTGAAACTGTGGCCCCACGGTGTGTCGGGCGCCTGACACACCGGAGGGTGTGGACAGGTCCCGGGTCCTGTGGAGAACTTGTGCGATTTCAATGGAAATCAGACGTCTGATTTCCATTGAAATCGCGTGCCGGAGCGTCGAGGTCGAAGACCCGGGCGTGCAGGACCGTTCGCTGGTGGAGGGCCGAGCGGAGGGCTCGGTGGAGGCCGTCCTCGAGGAAGAGCTCGCCGCGCCAGCGGACCACGTGCGGGAACAGGTCGCCGAAGAACGTCGAGTCCGGGCTCAGCAGCCGATCCAGGTGCAGGACCTTGGTCGTGGTGACCAGTTCCTCCATCCGCACCGGGCGCGGTGGCACCTCGGCCCACTCCCGCAGGGACATCCGGAGTTCCGGATACGGCCGGCCCTCGCGGACGTCCTTGAAGATCACGTGCTGGTACCTCCTGGCGAACGGCTGATCCGGCGGCAGGCTACCGGTGCCTACCTGCGGCTCTCGGTCCTGGGCGAACAACACCGTAAACTCGATGGTGGTACCCGGGGCCCAGTCCGGGCGCATCAGACTGGGCAGGTGCTACTGGGCGAAGAGGAGGTGGCGCGGGTGAGCGCGGACGAACGCCGGTTCGAGATCCTGCGGGCGATTGTCGCGGATTACGTGTCGAGCAAGGAGCCGGTCGGCTCCAAGGCACTCGTCGAACGCCACGATCTCGGTGTGTCCAGCGCCACCGTTCGCAACGACATGGCGGTGCTGGAGGAGGAGGGCCTCATCGTCCAGCCGCACACCAGCGCCGGACGGGTGCCCACCGACAAGGGCTACCGGCTGTTCGTCGACCGCCTGCACGAGATCAAGCCGCTGACCGGCGCCGAGCGCCGCGCGATCCACACCTTCCTGGAAGGCGCGCTGGACCTCGACGACGTGATGCGGCGCAGCGTGCGGCTGCTGGCACAGCTGACCCGGCAGGTCGCCGTCGTGCAGTACCCGACGCTGACCCGCTCCACCGTCCGGCACGTCGAAGTGGTCACCATTACCCCGGCTCGCCTGATGCTGGTGCTGATCACCAACACCGGGCGCGTCGACCAGCGGGTGGTCGACCTGGGCGACGTCATCACCGACGACGACGTGGCGCGGCTGCGCAACGTGCTCAACGCGGCGATGGCGGAGAAGCGGCTGGCCGACGCCTCGGCGGCGGTCGCCGAGCTGCCCGACCAGGCGCCGTCGGAACTGCGCGATGCGCTGATCCGGGTGTGCAGCGTGCTCATCGACTCGCTGGTGGAGCACCCGGAAGAGCGGATGGTGCTCGGCGGCACCCCGAACCTCACCAACAACGTGGCAGACTTCCCCAACTCGTTGCGCCAGGTCATGGAGGCGCTGGAGGAACAGGTGGTGGTGCTCAAGCTGCTCGCCGCCTCTCGCGACTCCGGCACCGTCCGGGTCAGCATCGGGATGGAGAACGAGGCCAAGGAGATGCAGACGACCTCGGTGATTTCGACCGGTTACGGTTCGGATGGCATGGTGCTGGGGGGCCTCGGCGTCGTCGGGCCCACTCGGATGGACTATCCGGGGACGATGGCGGCGGTGCGAGCAGTCGCCCGGTACGTGGGTGAGATCCTGGTCGGTCGGTGACGTTTCACCAGCAGGACCGGCGTTGCACTCGTTGATCGAGCAGAGGAAGTACGGAGAAGGTGGCCACGGACTACTACGGGACTCTCGGCGTGTCCAAGGACGCGACGCCCGAGCAGATCAAGCGGGCGTACCGCAAACTCGCGCGGGAACTGCACCCGGACGTCAACCCCGACGAGGCCGCTCAGGAGCGGTTCCGCGAGGTGACCACCGCATACGAGGTGTTGTCCGACCCGCAGAAGCGGCAGGTCGTCGACCTCGGCGGTGACCCGCTGGGCAACGGTGGCGGCGCCGGCGGCGGGATGGGCGATCCGTTCGCCGGTTTCGGCGGGCTCGGCGACATCATGGACGCCTTCTTCGGCGGCGGTGCCGGCGGTGGCGGTGGGCGCGGTCCGCGCAGCCGGGTCCAGCCGGGCTCGGATGCGCTGCTGCGGCTGGAGCTCACGCTGGAGGAGTGCGCCAGCGGCGTCAACCGGGACATCACCGTCGACACGGCGGTGCTCTGCGACTCCTGCGACGGCGGCGGCTCGAAGGCCGGCAGCGCGCCCTCGACCTGCGACACCTGCGGTGGTCGCGGTGAGGTGCAGTCGGTGCAGCGCTCGTTCCTCGGGCAGGTCATGACCTCTCGCCCGTGCCCGGTCTGCCGCGGCTTCGGCGAGGTCATCACCGACCCGTGCCAGCAGTGCAACGGCGACGGACGGGTCCGCGCGCGGCGCACCATCACGGTCAAGATCCCGGCCGGTGTCGGCGACGGGATGCGGGTCCGGCTGGCCGGCGAAGGCGAGGTCGGGCCCGGCGGCGGACCGGCCGGTGACCTGTTCGTCGAGGTCGAGGAGCTGCCGCACGAGCGGTTCACCCGCGACGGCGCGGACCTGCACTGCACCGTCGAGCTGCCGATGACGGCGGCCGCGCTGGGCACGGTGCTGACGCTGGAGACCCTCGACGGCGGTCAGGAAGAGCTCACCGTCGAGCCCGGCACGCAGCCCGGCACCGAGCACGTGCTCAGCGGTCGCGGCCTGCCGAAGCTGCGCTCCAACGGCAAGGTCAGCGGGCACGGCGACCTGTACGTCCACCTGGACGTCGTGGTGCCGACCAAGCTCGACGACTCGCAGGCCGACCTGCTGCGCCAGCTGGCCTCGCTGCGCGGCGAGGAGCAGCCGGAACCGACCGTCACCGCGAACGGCAACGGCAGCCGGCACGGGCTGTTCTCCCGGTTCCGCTCCTTCGGGCACCGCTGAGAACACCACTCGAACTCCGGGCAGCATTCCGGGACGCACCTGAGCGGGCGTCCCGGAATGCCGCTTCCGGGGCCAAGGACTGAGGGGCAGGACGTGTCGGAATCCTCGCTGCCGGTGTTCACCGTCGAGCAGCTGCCCGCCGTCGGACCGACCACATTGGACGGTCCGGAGGGCAAGCACGCGGCCACCGTGCGCCGACTCCGGGTGGGGGAGCACCTGCTGCTCTCCGACCGCGCGGGCGGCATGGCCCGTTGCGAGGTGGTGGCCACCGCCAAGGACTCCCTGGAGCTCGCGGTCGCCGAAACCTGGCAGGAACCGCAGCCCGCGCTGCGCGTGCGGCTCGCGCAAGCCCTGGTGAAGGGCGATCGCGGCGAGCTCGCGGTGGAGCTGGCGACCGAGGCCGGGGTCGACGCGGTCGTGCCGTGGCGCGCTTCGCGCTGCGTGGCGAAGTGGGACGACGGCCCGCGCGGAGCGAAGGCGCTGGCGCGCTGGCGAAGCGCCGCGGAGCAGGCGGCGAAGCAGGCGCGCCGGGCGTGGACACCGCAGGTGGACGAGCCGGTGAGCACCAAGCAGCTCGCCGCGCTGGTCAACAGCGCCGACGTGACCCTCGTGCTGCACGAATCGGCGACCGAGTCGCTGGCCTCCGTCGATCTCCCCGACTCGGGAGAACTGATCCTCGTGGTGGGACCGGAGGGCGGCATCGCCAGCGAGGAACTCGCAACTTTGACCGACGCCGGAGCCCATGTGGTGCGCCTCGGCCCAACGGTCCTCCGAGCCTCCACCGCCGCCGCAGTCGCCCTCGGCGCCCTCGGCGTCCGCACCAACCGCTGGACCTGATCCCCCCCACCCATCACCCGATCGCCGGACCCCCGATCAGTCCACACTTCCCCCGCTCCCATCCCGCCGTCTGACGCCCCCGGGCGGCCACCAGAGCCACAGTTTCAATTGAAACTGTGATCCGCCGTGGGTGGAAGTTACAGATTCAATTGAAACTGTGGTTCCTAGTGCGCAGGACGGCGGTTCGAGCGGGGTAACTGTGCGCGAAGGAAGATCAAAAAGTTCGTAAGGCGCGTAGCGCGAATGGTTGATGGGACGCTACGCTCGGTGGCGAAAGTGGATATCGCGGCTCTGCCGCGACCGGTGCCGCACGGGGCATCGGAGCCCAGCACTCGCCGGACACCTCCCCCCTCGGTCCGGCGAGAGCTGCGCCGCAAACGGGAATCCCCCCAGACCCGGTTGCGGCGCAGCGTGCGGGGCATCGACCGCCACCCGGGGCAGAGTCGGCACCCCTTAGTCTTCCGGCATGAGCGACATGGATTCCTTGTTCCTGCGGATCATCGAGCGCGAGATCCCCGCTGACGTCGTGCGGGAGAACGAGCGGGTCATCGCCATCCGCGACATCAACCCGCAGGCGCCCACGCACGTGCTGGTGGTGCCGAAGAAGCGCCACCGCAACGCCGCCGAGCTGGCCGCAGCCGACCCGGAGTTGCTCGCCGAACTGATCACCACGGCCCGCGAGATCGCCGCGCAGGAGGGCATCGAGGAGTCCGGCTACCGGCTGCTGTTCAACACCAACGCGGACGCCGGCCAGACGATCTTCCACGTCCACCTGCACCTGCTGGGCGGCGAGCCGCTCGGCGGCCTTACCGGCGGTCCGCTCAAGGGCTGAGTGCTGTCTGACGTACTCGTTTTGAGCTGCGGCGCGGGTAGCGGAACCTCAGCGTCCGCCTGGACTGCGGGAGCCCTGACTTGTGGTCCAGTACACGGCGTCAGAGCTGCCCTCGCCAGGCGAACGCTGAGAACCCGCGGCGATGCAAGTGCTGTATGCGGGCTGAGCGGCTACGCCGCTTCAACGACAAAACCAGTTCGAAGGCAGGCGTTGAATGGCCTCTCCGGTGGTGGCGCGGTCGGGCGCTGCGCCGCCACCGCGGCCTCGCGTGATCCACGTCGTTCGCGGGCGGTGACGACGGCAATTCGATTGTCGCGTGGACTACCATCGGTGCCAGGCAGAAATGACCGAACGACCCGCGCGGATCGCGCAGAAGGCAGGCCCGAACACACGTGGCCGGTATTGCAGCGGGTGGCGCTGCCGCCCAGTCCGGAGAACCACCCCAGACGGCAACAGCCCAGACCGCGAGGGCGCAGTCCAAGGTGACCGTTCCCGACGACGTCGTCCTGACGTTGGTCGGATCCCGCGACCAGAACCTGCGGGTCGTCGAAGACCTGCTCACCGCTGATGTCCACGTTCGGGGCAACGAGGTGACGCTGTCCGGCGACCCCGCCGAGGTGGCGTTCGCGGAGCGGGTGTTCGCCGAGCTCATCGCGTTGATCGGCAAGGGCGGCCCGCTGACCCCGGACGTGGTCCGCCGCAGCGTCGGGATGCTTTCGGCAGACCACAACGAGTCGCCCGCCGACGTGCTGAGCCTGGACATCGTGTCGCGGCGCGGTCGGACCATCCGGCCCAAGACGCTGAACCAGAAGCGCTATGTCGACGCCATCGACCACCACACCGTGGTGTTCGGCATCGGCCCGGCCGGTACCGGCAAAACGTACCTGGCGATGGCCAAAGCTGTGCAGGCGCTGCAGGCCAAGCAGGTCAACCGGATCATCCTGACCCGTCCCGCGGTCGAGGCCGGCGAACGGCTCGGCTTCCTGCCGGGCACCCTCTACGAGAAGATCGACCCGTACCTGCGGCCGCTGTACGACGCGCTGCACGACATGGTCGACCCGGAGTCGGTGCCGCGGCTGACGCAGGCCGGGACAATCGAGATCGCGCCGCTGGCCTACATGCGCGGTCGGACCCTTAACGACGCGTTCATCATCCTGGACGAGGCGCAGAACACCACGCCCGAGCAGATGAAGATGTTCCTGACCCGGCTGGGCTTCGGCTCCAAGATCGTGGTCACCGGAGACGTCACCCAGATCGACCTGCCCGGTGGCCAGCGCAGCGGGCTGAAGGTCGTCCAGGAGATCCTGGGCGGTGTCGACGACGTGCACTTCGCCCAGCTGGACAGCCACGACGTGGTGCGGCACCGGCTGGTGACCGACATCGTCAACGCGTACGACCGCTGGCACGCATTGGAAGACGCAGAACCGCACGACCGCCACGGTCGGCGCAACGGGCAGCGACGAGGACGAGCATGAGCATCGAGATCGCCAACGAATCCGGCGTCGCAGTGCCCGAGGCGACCATCGTCTCGGCCGCGCGCTTCGCCCTGGACAAGATGAGCGTCAGCCAGCTCGCCGAGCTGTCCATCGTGCTGGTGGAGCTCGACGTGATGGCCGACCTGCACGAGCGGTGGATGGACCTGCCCGGCCCCACCGACGTGATGTCGTTCCCGATGGACGAGTACGACTCGGCCCGTCGGCCTGACTCGGCCGGAGCCGGTCCGGCGCTGCTGGGCGACATCGTGCTCTGCCCGGCGTTCGCCCGCGACCAGGCCCGCAAGGCCGGGCACAGCATGCTCGACGAGCTGCACCTGCTGACCGTGCACGGCGTGCTGCACCTCCTCGGCTACGACCACGCCGAGCCGGAGGAGGAGCGGGAGATGTTCGGCCTGCAGAACCGCATCCTCGCCGAGTTCCGCGAGGCCCGCGCCGAGGCCGAGCGCGCGGAGGCGCAGCGCAGCGCCGACGACCGCGTGCTGGGCGCGGTCGGACTGGACGAGTCGGAGCCGCCGCAGGGCGGTCCGGCACCTGCCAACTGAGGGAGTCGGCGTTGGAATTGGCCGATTCCACCGCGTTCTTGATCGCGGCAGTGCTGCTGGTGCTGGCCGCCGGGGTGTTCGCAGCTTCGGAGTCCGCCGTCACGGTGGCCTCCCGCGCACGCGTCGATGAACTGGTGCGTGAAGGCCGGAGCGGGGCCAAGCAGTTCGCGCTGCTGCTCGCCGACCGCCCCCGACACGTCAACCTGCTCCTGCTGCTGCGGTTGGCCTGCGAGTTGGGCGCCACCGTGCTGGTCACGGTGGTCGCGCTGCGGCTGGCGAACTCCGAGGCCTGGGCGGTGGTGATCGCCTGGCTGATCATGCTGGTGGCCTCGTACGTGCTGGTCGGCGTTGGCCCGCGCACGCTCGGTCGGCAGCACCCCTACGGCATCGGGCTGAAGGTGGCCGCGCCGGTGCGCGTGCTGGCCCGGCTGCTCAACCCGCTGACCAGGCTGCTGATCCTGATCGGCAACATGATCACCCCGGGCAAGGGGTTCCGCGAGGGCCCGTTCTCCACCGAAGTGGAGCTGCGCGAGTTGGTGGACCTGGCGGGGGAGCGCGGCGTGGTGGCCGCCGACGAGCGGGAGATGATTCACTCGGTCTTCGAGCTCGGCGACACGCTGGCCCGCGAGGTCATGGTGCCGCGGCCGGAAATCATCTGGATCGAGCAGACCAAGTCCGCCCGGCAGGCGCTGGCGCTGTGCCTGCGCTCCGGGTTCTCCCGGGTGCCGGTGATCGGCGAGAGCGTCGACGACATCGTCGGTGTGGTGACCGTCAAGGACCTCACCCGCGCGGTGCTGACCGCCCGCGACGAGGCCGGTCCGCCGGTGTCCGAGCTGATGCGCCCGGCGAGCTTCGTGCCCGATACCAAGCGGGTGGACGAGCTGCTGCGCGAGATGCAGCTGTCCCGCAGCCACCTGGCTATCGCCGTTGACGAGTACGGCGGCACCGCCGGGCTGCTGACCATCGAGGACATCATCGAGGAGATCGTTGGCGAGATCACCGACGAGTCCGATCTGGAAGAGCACCGGCCGATCGAGAAGCTCGAGGACGGCACCGTCCGGGTCAGCTCGCGGTTGCCGGTGGAGGACCTCGGCGAGCTGTTCGGCGTCGAGCTCGACGACTCCGACGTGGAGACGGTCGGCGGCTTGCTGGCGCAGCGCCTCGGCCGGGTTCCGCTGCCGGGCGCGGAAGCCGAGATCGCCGGGCTGAAGCTGCGCGCCGAGGGCGGCAAGGACCACCGGGGACGGATCCGCATCAACGCGCTGCTGGTCCGCCCGGCCAACACCGACCAAGCACCGCTGCGCGGTGCTGACCAGGAGGGAAGCAACAGCCGTGGCTGAGCACGTGGAAGCGGCAGCACCGCAGCAGATCGACCCGGAGGACGCCAAGATCGTCACCCTCGCCAGGTCGTCCCGCGCCCGCAACGGCGCCGCCGAGGGCGCGGCGGTCCGCGACACCGACGGCCGGACCTACGCGGCCACCACGGTCGCCCTCCCGTCCCTGAACCTCACGGCGCTGCAGGCGGCAGTGGCCGCCGCGGTCTCCAGCGGCGCTGAAGGCCTCGAGGCCGCCGCAGTCGTCACCGACGCGGACTCCGTGGACGCGGACTCCGTCGCAGCAGTCCACGACCTCACCTCCACGGCCCCGATCCTCCGCGCCGACGCCCGAGGCGATGTCGCCGGAGTCCGCTCCGCATAACTCCCGCGCTCGACCAGGCGATTCCACAGTTTCAATTGAAACTGTGGAATCGCCTCGTGGGGCGGGCGCCCGACACACCCGGGTGCGTCGGGATCTGATGCGATTTCAAGGGAAAACGGATGTCCGAGTTCCATTGAAATCGCGAACTCCGGGGCTCGGGAAGGCGCCGGACTCGGCGTCGGGTCGGGAACGGTGCCCGGTGCGAGGGGGTGCGGGCGGGGCGGTCACAATGGGTCGGTGACCAGCTCTGATGTGCACCGCTCCGGATTCGCCTGCTTCGTCGGCCGCCCCAACGCCGGGAAGTCGACGCTGACGAACAGCCTGGTCGGCTCCAAGGTGGCGATCACCTCCAGCAAGCCGCAGACCACCAGGCACGCCATCCGCGGCATCGTGCACCGCCCGGACGCGCAGCTGATCATCGTCGACACCCCTGGCCTGCACCGCCCGCGCACCCTGCTCGGCAAGCGGCTCAACGACCTGGTCTACGAGACCTGGTCCGAGGTCGACGTGGTCGGGTTCTGCGTGCCGGCGGACCAGAAGGTCGGCCCGGGTGACCGGTACATCGTCGAGCAGCTGAAGAAGGTGGCCCGCCGCACCCCGGTGCTGGGCATCGTCACCAAGACCGACCTGGTGTCCAAGGACCAGGTCGCCCGGCAGCTGCTGGACCTGCAGCAGGTGATGGACTTCGCGGACCTGGTTCCGGTGTCGGCCAAGGATTCCTACCAGGTCGACGTGCTCTCCGACCTGCTCGTGAAGCAGATGCCGGAGGGGCCGCAGCTGTACCCGGACGGTGAGCTGACCGACGAGCCGGAGACCACCCTGATCGCCGAACTGATCCGCGAGGCCGCGCTGGAGGGCGTGCGCGACGAGCTGCCGCACTCGCTGGCGGTGACCATCGAGGAGATGATCCCGCGCGAGGACCGTGACGACCTGATCGACGTGCACGCGGTGGTCTACGTCGAGCGCTCCAGCCAGAAGTCGATCGTCATCGGCCGCGGCGGGGAGCGTCTGCGCGCGGTCGGCACCCAGGCGCGCAAGCACATCCAGGCGCTGCTGGGCAGCAAGATCTACCTGGACCTGCACGTCAAGGTGGCCAAGGACTGGCAGCGCGACCCGAGGCAGCTGCGCAAGCTGGGGTTCTGATCACACCAACGTGATGGATTCACCGGAATCGACCGAACGGTGAATTCGCGTTGGGTACGGTCCTGCCTGGCCCGAGTGCGGGGAGACCCGCGCCCCGTTCTGGACGGCCCGCCGCTGCTGCTCTGGGGCGTGGTCCGGAACTTGCCGTTCGAGCCGTTCCACGCGCTGCGGGCCTGAGCCCTGGTGGGCGGCCGGCCCGACCGCCCACCAGGCGGTCACATGCCGAGCAGCGGCACCGCGAAGCCGGTGATCAGGAACGGCAGCGCGACGAGGGCCGCCAGGAACCCGATGATGCAGTAGCCGATGACGATCCCGGCCATCGCCATGCCCGAGCCGCGGGTGCCGTCGCGCTTGATCTGGGTCTGCGCGATGTGGCCGAAGACCACCCCGAGGATCCCGAGCAGGAAGCCGATCCACGCGCACATCAGTGGGATGCCGACCAGCGACACCACCATCGAGGCGACGGCCAACCCGTTGTTCGGCGGAAGCACGGACACGCCGACCACGGGAACGTAGGCAGGCTGCCCGTACTGCGGCTGGACGTAGGGCTGCTGCGCGTAGTTCGGGTCGTAGGGCTGTTCGAATCCTCCGCTGTTCGGGTTGTTGGGGTCGTACGGGGGCGTTGTCAACTCGGGTTCTCCGTCCACCATGGGAAGTTCGTCTGATCTTGGCAAATCTGGTGCGGGGCGCGCTGGAGAATTGACTACCCTGGTACGACGTGTTGTCAGTGCGGATGCGTTCCCCGTTGCGGTTGAAGTGGACCGCGACCGCGGTCGTCGCGACTGCAGGGCTCGGGCTCCTGTTCGGCAGCGGGGTCATCGCGATCCAGTGCCCCATCAAGGCGGCCTTCGGCGTCGACTGCCCGGGGTGCGGTGGCAGCCGGATGTGCGCGGACCTGCTGCGCGGCGATCTGTCCGCGGCCCTCGACCACAACGCCTACGCCGTGCTCGTGCTCGCTCCGCTGGCGCTCGCGCTGCTGATCGCCGGAGCCAGGTTCGAACTGGGGCTGGCCCGGCGGATGTGGCCGCCGGGGCGGTGGGGGAAGGTCGCGGCGGTGGCACTCGGCGTCTCGATGATCGCCTGGACCGTGCTGCGGAACCTGCCCTTCCCGCCCTTCGACGTGCTGCGCGCCTGAGCCCCGCTAGTTCGAGAGCTCGGCCTCGAGCGCTGAACCGAGCAGGCCGGTGGCGGCGAGGATGAGGAACGCGATGATCGACGCCCACACCGCGAACAGCGACCAGCCGACGATGATGCCGGTCAACGCCATGCCGCGGTTGGTGTAGGCCTGCGGGTTGCGCTTGATCTCGCGCAGCGACACGTGCCCGAGGATCGCGCCGACCGGCCCGACGACCACCGATGCGTGGCACATCAGGATCGAGGCCAGCGAGACGCACATCGACGCGATCGCCATGCCGTTGTTCCGCGGGGGCTGCGGATAACCCATGCCGTACGGCTGCGGGGCCTGGTAGTACTGGGCGTTGGGGTCATACGGGTAGGTCATCCGTTCCTCTCAAATTCAGCCGGTTCACCGATGGGACGTCCCGAAGGGCGAAACGGATCCCCGCATTCTTCGCCTTGCTCGCGAGTTGCCCGCACAGAGGTGCGACGATGTGGGGGTGAGCCTCTACCGGGATACCGCGGTCGTTCTGCGGGTGCAGAAGCTGGGTGAGGCGGATCGGATCATAACCCTGCTGACCCGCCGCTACGGGAAGGTGCGCGCGGTGGCCAAGGGGGTGCGTCGGACCACGTCGAGGTTCGGTGCCCGCGTCGAACCGTTCTGCCACGTCGACGTGCAGCTCTACACCGGTCGCACGCTCGACGTGATCACCCAGGTGCAGACGCTGGACGCCTTCGGCCTGCACATCGTCGACGACTACCAGCGCTACACCGCGGCCTGCGCGGTGCTGGAGACCGTGGACCGGCTGGCCGCCGAAGAGGGCGAACCGGTGCTGCGGCTCTACCTGCTGGCCAACGGAGCGCTGCGGGCGCTGGCCGCCCGGGATCGCGACTCCTCGCAGGTCCTCGACGCGTTCCTGCTGCGCGCGATGTCGTTCGCCGGGTGGGCCCCGGCGTTGTCCGAGTGCGCGCGGTGTGGCGAGTCCGGGCCCCACGTGGCGTTCAACGTGCAGGCCGGTGGCGCGGTGTGCGCTCAGTGCCGCCCGGCCGGTTCGGTCCGGCCGTCCGCGCACACGCTGCCGTTGATGGAGGCGCTGCTGCACGGCGACTGGGCGAGCGCGGAGCGGGCCGAGCCGTCGGTGCGCCGCGAGGCGAGCGGGTTGATCGCCGCCCACCTGCAGTGGCACATGGAACGCCAGCTGCGCTCGCTGCCGCTGGTCGAGCGCACCGTGCCGGAGCTGATCCGGGAGCGGGCGGCGGAAGCCGCGCTGGTCGGCACCGCCGAGGACGGGCGCTGAACTGTTGATCGACGCGGGCGGGGACAATGAAGCCGCACGCAGTCCGAAGGGGAGAAGCCAGATATGTTGCGACGCCGTGGGCGGGGCAAGGACGACCCGACCGTACGGGCGCCGGATCCGCACGCCTCGGGGGAGAAGCCGCCGGCGCTGCCTGCCGAGTTCGTGCCCAACCACGTCGCGGTCGTGATGGACGGCAACGGCCGGTGGGCCAACGAGCGCGGCCTGCCCCGCATCGAGGGGCACAAGCGCGGCGAGGCCGTCGTGCTGGAGCTGGCCCGCGGTGCGATCGAGCTCGGCGTCAAGTGGCTGTCGCTGTACGCCTTCTCCACCGAGAACTGGAAGCGCAGCCCGGACGAGGTGCGGTTCCTGATGGGCTTCAACCGCGACGTGATCCGGCGGCGCGTCGACGAGCTCGACGAGATGGGCGTGCGGGTGCGTTGGGCCGGGCGCAAGCCGAAGCTGTGGCGCAGCGTGGTCAACGAGCTGCAGTCCGCCGAGGTGCGCACGGAGAAGAACGAGGTCATGAACCTGACCATGTGCGTCAACTACGGCGGCCGGGCCGAGATCGGCGACGCGGCGCGGGAGATCGCGCGGCTGGCGGCGGCCGGGAAGATCAACCCGGAGCGGGTCGACGAGCGCACCCTCGCGAAGTACCTGTACCAGCCGGAGATGCCGGACGTGGACCTGTTCATCCGGCCCTCCGGGGAGCGGCGGACGTCGAACTTCATGATCTGGCAGTCCGCCTACGCCGAGTTCGTCTTCCAGGACACCCTGTTCCCCGACGTGGACCGACGGCACCTGTGGCACGCGTGCGAGGAGTACGCGCGCCGCGACCGGCGGTTCGGCGGGGCTGTTGATCGGGCGGCGTCCGGTGAACCCGCCCAGGAGGGCAATTGATGACCCAGGAGGCCGCAACCACGGCGCGGTTGATGACCGCGGCGAAGGAAGCGCTGGAGACCTACCACGACGTGCACGTCGACGACGACGGCGCGCTGACCTTCCGGCACTCCGAGGTGCCGTGCGCGGTGCAGGCGATGCAGCTCGCCGAAGGGCTGACCGTGCTGAGCCTGACCTGCGTGGTCGCGTGGGACCTGCCGGCGACCGAGGAGCTCGCCCAGTCCGTCGCGGAGCGCGCTGGGCAGGGCCTGTTCGGCACGCTGGGCGTGGTCCGCACCGAACGCGGCATGGACGTCACGCTGCGCTACGCGTTCCCGGCCGAGGGAATGGCGCCGACCCCGCTGGGCACTCTGATGATGCTCGTCGTGGCCACGGCGTCCCAGCTGCGCGCCGAACTCCTCGAATCCGAAGACACCGCGTCCTGACGCGATTCCCACGGCGTGTCGGGCTCCCGACACGCCGGAGGGGGACAGGTTCCGGGTCCTGTGGAGAACTTCCGCATTGCGGTTCAACACCCTCGCTCAGGGGATCCGTCGGTGTGTCGGATCCGGTGAGTGCTGGGTTCGAACCTCTGCTTGACCAGGGGTGATTCGCCGTGGGTGGTGTTCGGGGATGATCGCGTCACACTAGTGCGAACGATTATCAGTTCGAACTGCCACGATGTGCGGGTGACTGAGCTCGCCGATCCGCCGCGCACGCGGCGCCCCGTCATCACTTCGTTGGAGGTGCTCTGCGTCCTGCTGGTGCTCGCTGCGGTGTTCCAGCCGCAGCTGATCGCGCTGCTGGACGTCCCAGCGCTGCGCACCGGATCGACGGTGTTCGTCGCGGTCTGCGTGCAGGCGATGCCGTTCCTGGTGCTCGGCGTGCTGGTCAGCGGCTTCATCGCGGCCTTCGTCCCGCCGGACGCGCTGCGCCGCGTGCTGCCGGCCAAACCCGGTGCGGCGGTCCCGGTCGCTGGTGCTGCGGGTCTTGCGTTGCCCGGGTGCGAATGCGCGTCGGTGCCGGTGGCGCGCCGCCTGATGCAGCAGGGCGTCGCGCCCGCTGCCGCGCTGGCGTTCCTGCTGGCCGCGCCGGCGATCAACCCGATCGTGCTGGTGTCCACCGCGGTCGCCTTCCCCGGCGAACCCCGGATGGTGCTGGCCAGGTTCCTCGGCTCGCTGCTGACGGCCTGCATGATGGGCTGGCTCTGGGCCCGGTTGGGCAAAGCCGAGTGGTTGGCCGAACGCGCGCTGCGCCGGGTCGAACCGCAGCACGGCGACAACCGCTGGGTCGTGTTCGCCGAATCGGCGCGGCACGACCTGGTCGAGGCCGGTGGGTTCCTGGTGCTGGGCGGCCTGACGTCCGCGGTGTTCAACGTCCTCGTGCCCACCGAGTGGCTGGAGTCGCTGGGCGGTCAGCTCGTGCTCGGCGTGCTGGTAATGGCCGTGCTCGCGGTGGTGCTGGCGCTGTGCAGCGAGGCAGATGCGTTCGTGGTGGCGTCGATGCCGGGGCTGCCGCTGATCCCGAAGCTGGTGTTCCTGGTCGTCGGGCCGGTGGTGGACCTGAAGCTGATCGCGCTGCAGTCGGGCGCTTTCGGGCGCGGGTTCGCGGCCCGCTTCGCGCCGGTGACGTTCGTGGTCGCGATCGCCTGCGCCATCGCGGTCGGGGCAGTGCTGCTGGGAGGTTCGTGATGCGCCGGGAAACCCAGAACCTGCTGTTGCTGCTGCTCGGCGGCGCGCTGCTCAAGATCGCACTCGGCGGCAGCTACCTGCGCTACGTCAAGCCGTCGCTGTTCCCGTGGCTGGTGGCGTCCGGGCTGGTCATGGTCGGGCTCGCGGCGTTCGCCATCATCCGCGACATCCGCGTGAGCGGAGCCGGGAGCCACGAGCACAACTCGCGCAGTCCGTGGATGCTGCTGTTTCCGGTGTTCGCGATCTTCCTGGTCGCACCGCCCGCGCTGGGCTCGGACTCGGTCACCCGCGACCGGGCCGCCGCCCCGCAGGCTCCAGCGGAATCGCTGTTCCCGGACCTGCCGCCGGGCCCGGAGCCGCTGCTGAGCGCGTCGGAGTTCGTAACCCGCGTGATCTGGGACAACAGCGGCGCGCTCGACCACCGAACGGTCCGCCTCCAGGGCTTCGTCGTGCACCCGAAGCCGGACACCGCGCAGCTCGCGCGAATGCGCATCAGCTGCTGTGCGGCCGACGCGGCACCGGTGAAGATCGACCTCGCCGGTGCACCGCAGGCGGTCGGCCTCCCGGCGGACACCTGGATCGAGGTGACGGCCCGCCTCCGCCCGGGCACGGCGACCGAAGCCAACGACTACGTCCCGACCGTGGACGTGCTCACTCTCCGCACCATCCCAGCCCCACCGGACACCTATGAGTACTGAAAAGCCGTGAACACTTCGGGCTGTCATGACGGCCCGAAGTGCTCACGGCGCAAAGTTGTTCAGTCGGTGCAGTTCGGGCAGGTCCCGATGATCTCCACGGTGTGGCTGACGTCGGTGAAGCCGTGCTCCTGGCCGATGCGCTCCGCCCAGTTCTCCACCGGCGGGTCGGCGACCTCGACGGTCCGCCCGCAGTGGCGGCACACCAGGTGATGGTGGTGATGGCTGGAGCACCGCCGGTAGACCGCCTCACCCGACGGGTTGCGCAGCACGTCGACCTCGCCTGCGTCGGCCAAGGTCTGCAGGGTTCGGTAGACCGTGGTCAGGCCGATGCCCTCGCCCTGCCGCCGCAGCTCCTCGTGCAGCTCCTGCGCCGACCGGAAGTCGTCGATCTGGTCCAGCAGCTTCGACACCGCCGCTCGCTGCTTGGTGGCCCGCAGTCCCGGTACCCCGACCGCGGGGCCCTCGCCGGTGGTCACGCTGTCTCCGTCTCCTGTCCGCCGTCGGGTTCGATGGAGTGCGCCGCCGGTCCGCGCGACCGGGCACCGGAGATCTCCTCCGCGTGCGCGACGGCGTCCACCACGATGTGCGCCAAGTGCTCGTCGACGAGCCGGTAGACGACCTCCCGCCCGTGCCGCTCGCCGTGCACGACCCCGGCCGACTTCAGCACCCGCAGGTGCTGGCTGATCAGCGGCTGGGCGACGTCGAGCGCGTCGACCAGCTCGTGCACGCAGCGCTCGGCGGTCCGCAGCTGCAGGACGATCGCGATCCGCACCGGGGCGGCCAGGGCGCGCAGCAGCTCGCCGGCCTCCACCAGGACCTGCTGATCCCGCTGCGGTGCTGGGCGCGCGGCTCGGTCGGGGGAGTGCACGTGGTCCTCGGCGCGGTCCAGGCCGGGCCGCGTGCTCGGCTGGGCCGACTCGGCATCCGGGCTGATCGCGGGCATCGCTTCCTCTCCGAGGCTTCTGGGCGCAGGGCCGTCGAGCTGCGGTGCCATCGCGCAGTGACGCTCCACGCACCCATCTTACGGGTAGCACACGGACAGCTGATCGCATCGACACCGCAGCCCGGGCGCACCCCCTCCGCGACCGGATCGGTACGCTGGGAATCTCCAGCCCGACCAGCTGGTTCGACTCATCCAGCAAAAGATTTCCGGAGTTAACGTGCCCGCCGACCAGATCGACACGATCGTCAATCTCTGCAAGCGCCGTGGTTTCGTCTACCCGTCGGGTGAGATCTACGGCGGTACCCGGTCGGCCTGGGACTACGGTCCGCTCGGCGTCGAGCTCAAGGACAACATCAAGCGCCAGTGGTGGAAGTTCATGGTGCAGGGCCGCGACGACGTCGTCGGCCTGGACTCCTCGGTGATCCTGCCGCGCCCGGTCTGGGAGGCCTCCGGGCACGTCACCGCGTTCCACGACCCGCTGGTGGAGTGCACCTCGTGCCACCGCCGCTTCCGCGCCGACCAGCTCGCCGAGGAGTACGCCGAGCGCACCGGCAAGGAGATCGCCGAGGACGACCTCTCCGACGTCCCGTGCCCGAACTGCGGAGTCCGCGGCCAGTACACCGAGCCGCGCGAGTTCAACATGATGCTCAAGACCTTCCTGGGGCCGGTCGAGAGCGAGGAGGGGATGCACTACCTGCGCCCCGAGACCGCGCAGGGCATCTTCGTCAACTTCGCGAACGTGATGACCACGGCGCGCAAGAAGCCGCCGTTCGGCATCGGCCAGATCGGCAAGTCGTTCCGCAACGAGATCACCCCGGGCAACTTCATCTTCCGGACCCGCGAGTTCGAGCAGATGGAGATGGAGTTCTTCGTCGAGCCGGGCGAGGACGAGCAGTGGCACCAGTACTGGATCGACCAGCGCATGGCCTGGTACACCGGTCTGGGCATCAACAGCGACAACCTGCGGGAGTACGAGCACCCGAAGGACAAGCTGTCGCACTACTCCAAACGCACGGTCGACATCGAGTACCGGTTCCGCTTCGGCGGCCAGGAGTGGGGTGAGCTCGAGGGCATCGCCAACCGCACCGACTTCGACCTGACCACGCACTCCAACCACTCCGGCGTGGACCTGTCCTACTTCGACCAGGCCAGCAACTCCCGCTTCCGGCCGTACGTGATCGAGCCGGCAGCCGGTGTGGGCCGTCCGATGATGGCGTTCCTGATCGACTCCTACCACGAGGACGAGGCGCCCAACGCCAAGGGCGGCGTGGACAAGCGCGTGGTGCTGAAGCTGGATCGCCGCTTGGCGCCGGTCAAGGTCGCGGTGCTGCCGCTGTCCCGCAACTCCGACCTGTCGCCGAAGGCCCGCGACATCGCCGCGCAGCTGCGCTGCAACTGGAACGTCGACTTCGACGACGCCGGTGCGATCGGCCGTCGCTACCGCCGCCAGGACGAGGTCGGCACCCCGTTCTGCGTGACGGTCGACTTCGACACGCTGTCCGACCACGCGGTCACGGTTCGCGAGCGCGACACCATGTCCCAGGAGCGGGTGGCGATCGACAAGCTCGAGGAGTACTTGGCGGTCCGACTCATCGGCTGCTGAGTTCCCACCCGTTCGGGTTGCCCCCCGGACGGAGATGCTGAGCGCGGACTCCGGGCTCGTCCTTCGGGGCGGGCCCGGAGCACCGGTTCCGAGGTTCTGCGAGGTTTTGCCAGCGTGAGTCCGCACCGAGCCGCCCACCGGTCCCGCTCAGGGCGGACTCTGACCCGGGTCCTGGTGGGTACGCTGCTGGTGGCCCTGCTCGTCGTCGGTGGTACCGCGTTCCGCGTGTGGCAGGTGGCGCGCGCCGATGACCGGCGGCCGGTGGACATCGTAGTCGTGCTCGGCGCCGCGCAGTACCACGGCAAGCCCTCCGACGTGCTGGAAGCGCGGCTCAACCAGGCGCTGAAGCTGTACCGGTCCGGGGTGACCGAATACGTCGTCACCGTCGGTGGACGGCAGATCGGCGATGCCTACACCGAAGCCCAGGCGGGCAAGAAGTGGTTGAGCAGCAACGGAATTCCCGCCGATCACATCGTCGAGGTCGACGTCGGCGAGGACACGCTGGGCAGCATGAAGGCGGTCGCGAACCTGGCTGCGGACCGCGGCTGGGACACCGCGCTGATCGTGAGCGACCCGTGGCACTCGCTGCGGGCGCGGACGATGGCCAGCGACTTCGGGTTGGAGTCGTGGTCCTCACCGGCCCGTTCCGGCCCGGTCGTGCAGACCCGCGAGTTCCAGTTCAAGTACATCGTCCGGGAGACCGGCGCGCTGCTGTACTACCGGCTGACGCACGCCCCCGCCGAGCTCAACGGCGACGGTTTGGGCTGACGCCCACCGGGATGATTGATTCCAGGCTCGCGCGCAGCGCGCTTGCGACGGCCTGCGTCGGCTGGGCACGCTGAGCGTCGCGACCAAGGCATCAAACGTCTGGTGGGCGCTGCTGCGAAACGCCAGCGGGCTCCGGCGATACGTCGGATTCCGGCCGTAGTCTGAGCCCGATGGAGACCACGCCCGGCTATCACGCGCACGATCTGGAACGGCTGCTTCCCGAGCCGCCGAAGCTCGCCGTGCCCGAAGGTGCGCGCTCCGACAACCGTTCCCCGTTCTCCCGCGACCGCGCGCGCGTGCTGCACTCGGCGGCGCTGCGCCGGTTGGCGGGCAAGACGCAGGTGGTCGGCCCGGAGGAGGGCGACGTACCGCGCACCCGGTTGACGCACTCGCTGGAGGTCGCGCAGATCGGGCGGGGCATCGCAGCGGCGTTGGGCGCCGATCCGGACCTCGTCGACACGGCGGGTCTCGCGCACGACATCGGCCACCCGCCCTTCGGGCACAACGGCGAACGCGCGCTCAACGACCTGGCCGGGCCCTGCGGCGGGTTCGAGGGCAACGCGCAGACGTTGCGGATCCTCACCCGGCTGGAACCGAAGTTGGCCGAATCCGGTGAAGTCGGCCGCGGGCTGAACCTGACCCGGGCGTGCCTTGACGCGGCCACCAAGTACCCGTGGCCGAAGCGGCCCGGCGAGGCCAAGTTCGGGGTGTACCCGGACGACCTGGCGGTGTTCGAGTGGTTGCGGCAGGACGCCCCGCCGCAGCGCCGCTGCCTGGAGGCCCAAGTGATGGACTGGGCCGACGACGTGGCGTACTCGGTGCACGACGTCGAGGACGGGGTGCTCTCCGGACGGATCTCGCTGCGCTCGCTGACCAGCGGTGATGAGCGCGCGGAGATCGTCCGGATGGCTGCGAAGTACTTCAGCGGCGATGGTTCCGGCGCCACCTCGGGGCTGCTGGAGCACGCCGCGGAGGAGCTCGTGCGGTGGCCGGTGGTGGCGGCGGTGCTGGACTACGACGGCACGTTCACCGCGCAGGTGGCGCTCAAGCGGCTCACCAGCGAGCTGGTGGGGCGGTTCGTGGCGGCCGCGGTGACCGGCACGGTGGACCGGTTCGGGCCGGGGTCGCTCACCCGGTACCTCGCTGATCTGGTGGTTCCCGAGCCTGTGGTGGCCGAGGTCGCGGTGCTCAAGGCGGTTGCGCTGCGGTACGTGATGAGCGATCCGCAGCGGTTGCGGATGCAGGAGCGGCAGCGGGTGATGCTGGCGGAGCTGGTCCACGCGCTGGCTGAGCGCGCCCCGGGGTCGTTGGACCCGGCGATGTCGGCGGTGTGGCGGCGGGCGGGGGACGACGCCGTGCGGCTGCGGGTGGTGCTGGACCAGGTGGCGTCGCTGACCGATGCGCAGGCGGTGCGTTGGCATCGAAAGCATGTACGGAACGTTTCTGAATCTGTGTGACGTACATCCGAAAGGGGCGAGTTGATCTGGGATTCTCCGCGATGCTTACGCAGAGTGCTCGACGGCGGTTCCCGACCGCAGGTAGCACCGACCCCCGAAACCGCCCAGCGGCCTGGTCCCCGAAACAGCCGGGTCGCGAGGAGACCCCGATGCGCAACCGGCACTACATCCAGAAGCTCGTCGTCGGCGGCGAGCCGTACATCAACGCCGACAACCTGGCCGACTGGGTCACCGACCTGAACTGGCAGGACCCCGAAGCCCAGCGCGCGGCCACCTACATCGCCCAGGAACTCCGCCTCATGGGTCTCTCCGAGATCGAAGAGTCCCTCCGCTGAGATCCGTCCCAGGCCTCTGCCCCGTGGACCCCGTCGCCAACCGCCCCGTCTCCTCCTCGGCCGCGTGGCTGGATCCCGCAATTTCAGACGTCTGATTTCCATTGAAATTGCACCGGGCGGGACACCACGGAACCCCCGACGCCGGAGCCCGGTGGTCATCGGCAGGGCGACTGGGCTGATCAGGGGCTCGTGCTGGGCGGGGTGTGCCCGGTGCGTTGATCACAGTTTCAATTGAAACTGTGATTGCTCGTGGCTGGGTTTTACAGTTTCAATTGAAACTGTGGTTCGGGCGCGGTCAGCGGGGCCCGTTGGCTGGCAGACTCGGGATCAGACCGGAGTGAGCCGACGCGGAAACGGAGCCCAGCGGCCGTGAGCGAACACCTCGACTTCAGCTTGTCCCTGCACCGGCAGCTCGCCCCGAAGCCGGACGAGCAGTTCTGCTGGTCGCCGTACTCGGTGGCCAGCGCGCTCGGTCTGGCCGCCACCGCGACCGGTGGCCAGACCCGCAAAGAGCTGGTCACGGCCCTGCGCGACGAGCCGTCCGCACTGCTCGACGTGCTCCGCGGCGCGGCCGAGCTGGCCACCGGCCCTGCGCCCGAACCGCCGGTGCTCGCAGTGGCGAACACGCTGTGGGCGCACGAGGAACTCCGCATCGAGGAATCCTACTTGGGCGCGCTGAAGGACTGGCCCGGCAGCGAGGTGCGCAACGCGCCGTTCCGCACCGACCCGGAGAAGTCCCGGCAGCTGATCAACACCGACGTCGCGGAAACTACCCGCGACCTGATCCCGGAGCTGCTGCCCACCGGTTCAGTGCGTCCGGAAACGGTCGCTGCGCTCGTCAACGCGCTGTACCTGAAGGTCTCGTGGCGCGAGGCCTTCGACGACAAGGCCACCACCGCGCGCGCCTTCCACGCTCCGACCGGTGCCCGCGACGTGCCGACGATGCACGTCACGCGGCGTCTCGGCTATGCCGCGGCAGAGGGCTGGCAAGCGGTCGGCCTGCCCGCCGCCGGAGGAGTCGAGGCCGTGGTGCTGCTCCCCGACGACGGCTTGGAGCAGGCCGAACCCGGTCTCGACGCCGCACGCCTGGGCAGGCTCCTGGGTGCGGTGAAGCAGGAGCGCCTGGAGCTGTTCCTGCCGAAGTTCAAGGTCACCGGCGATGCCGAGCTGACCCGACCGCTGGGTGCGCTCGACGTCCGCGACCTGTTCACCCCGGCCGCGGACTTCTCCCCGCTGACCGACGAGCCGTTGCGGGTCTCAGCGGTGGTGCACCAGGCGGTCCTCGACGTGGACGAGAAGGGCCTCGAAGGCGCGGCGGCGACGGCGATGATGATGCGGCTGTCGGCGATCGTCCGAGAGCCGGACCCGATCCGAGTCGAGGTCGACCGACCGTTCCTCTTCCTGGTCCGCCACCAGACCACCGGAGCCCTCTACTTCCTAGCCCGAATCACCAACCCCGCCTGACCGCACGGCGTCCCCGCTCACCAGGGGATTCGGGTGAGCTTGTCGGGGTTGACGATGTCGAAGAGGGTTGCCGCTTGGCCGTCGATGATCGAAAGGGTGAAGACGCGGCCCGGGATGCCGGGGGAGCTCGGCAGCACGACGCCGAGGTCGCCGTTGACCAGGACCGGGCGGATCCCCGCGAGTAGCCCGTCGTCGTACTTCTGCATGAGTCCGACGATGAACCGGGCCACCTTGTCGACGCCCACGACCGGGCGTCGGGCGGTGCGGGCCTTGCCGCCGCTGTCGCCGAAGACCGCGATCGCCGGGTGCAGCGCTCGCGTCACCGCGTCGATGTCCTTCGACGCCACGGCGGCGAGGAACTCCTCCAGCACGCGCTGCTGCTCGGGCAGCGGCACGCGCGGCGGCGGGTCGGCGTCGGCCATCGCGCGCCGCGCTCGCGAGGCGTGCTGCCGGGCCGCGACGACGCTGCAGCCGAGCACGTCGGCGATCTCGGCGAACGGCACGTCGAAGCCGTCGTGCAGGACGAAGGCCAGCCGCTGGTCGGGCGTCAGCTCGTGCAGCACGCGCAGCGCGGCCATCCGCAGGTCGTCCTGATCGGCCACGATGTCGCCCGGGTCGTCGTCGAGCGAGGTCACCAGCGGTTCCGGCAGCCACGGGCCGACGTACTGCTCGCGCTGCACCGCCGCCGAACGCATCCGGTCCAGGCACAGCCGGCTGACCACGGTCGTCAGCCACGCGCTCAGGTCGCGGATGTCCGCGCGGTCGGTCGACGCGAGCCGAAACCAGGCGTCCTGGACGGCGTCCTCGGCGTCGGCGATCCGGCCGGTGAGCCGGTAGCCGAGACCTATCAACCGGCTGCGGTGCTGGTCGAATTCCGCGGCGAGCGCGGTGCTGCTGGCGGGCACGACGGTGATTCTGCCGCAAGCGACATCGCGGACGCGCCGAACCGGTGAAACCGCAGATGCGATCCGACCAGCCGGAGCAGCGCACCGAGAGGCACCCGGACGGCGACGATCACAATGCCCCTAGACTGGTCCACGTGGTAGGTAGGATCCGGGAGAGCGACATCGCCGAGGTGCGCGATCGCAGCCGGATCGACGACGTCGTAGGCGAATACGTCGCCCTGCGAAACGCCGGTGGCGGCGCGCAGAAGGGCCTGTGCCCGTTCCACGACGAGAAGACCCCGTCGTTCAACGTGCGCCCGAGCCACGGCACCTTCCACTGCTTCGGTTGCGGTGAGGGCGGCGACGTCATCGCCTTCGTGATGAAGATCGAGCACCTCGGCTTCGTGGAGTCCGTCGAGCGGCTGGCCGACCAGGTCGGTATCCAGCTGCAGTACGAGGGCGGTGCTCCAGGGCCCAAGCGCGACCGCGGCACGCGGGCGCGGATGGTCGAAGCGCACCGCATCGCCGCCGAGTTCTACGTCGAGCAGCTGCGTTCGCCGGAGGCGCTCAAGGCCCGCGAGTACCTGTCGGAGCGCGGTTTCGACGAGGCTGCGGCGCAGCGCTTCGGCTGCGGTTTCGCGCCCGCCGGCTGGGACAAGCTGACGAAGATCCTGCTGCAGAAGGGCTTCGAGCTCGACGAGCTGATCAAGTGCGGTCTGTCCAAGGAAGGCCGCCGCGGCCCGATCGACCGGTTCCACCGGCGGTTGCTGTGGCCGCTGAAGGACCTAGGCGGTGACGTCGTCGGGTTCGGCGCGCGCCGGCTCTTCGACGACGACCCGATCCAGGCCAAGTACGTCAACACCTCGGCGACCCCGATCTTCAACAAGTCGCAGGTGCTGTTCGGCATCGACCTGGCCAAGCGGGAGATCGCCAAGCGCCGCCAGGCGGTGGTGGTCGAGGGCTACACCGACGTGATGGCGATGCACCTTGCCGGGGTGCCGACGGCGGTGGCCTCCTGCGGCACGGCTTTCGGCGACGAGCACATCTCGGTGCTGCGCCGGCTGATGATGGACGACGACGCGTTCCGCGGCGAGGTCATCTTCACCTTCGACGGTGATGAGGCTGGGCAGAAGGCGGCGCTGAAGGCGTTCGAGGGCGAGCAGCAGTTCGCCGGGCAGACCTACGTGGCGATCACTCCGGACGGCATGGACCCGTGCGAGCTGCGCGAGGCCAAGGGCGACGCGGCGGTGCGCGACCTGGTGGCCCGGCGCCGTCCGCTGTTCGAGTTCGCGATCCGCAGCCTGCTGACCGAGTACGACCTGGATTCGGTGGACGGCCGCGTCGCGGCGCTGAAGCGGACCGTGCCGCTGGTCGCGCAGATCAAGGATCCGGCGAGCCGGGACGGTTACGCGGCCAGGCTCGCCTGGTGGGCGGGCTGGAACGACGAGAACCAGGTGGTCCGGCGGGTCCGGCAGAGCTCGGGCGCCCCGGTGCACACCAAGCGCCGACCGCAGCGCGACAAGGCGCAACAGTCGCTCGGCATGGACGTCGACCTGCCCAAGCGGCCGCAGCTGCACGATCCGCGTTGGGCAGAGCGCGAGCTGCTGAAGGCGGCGCTGCAGGAGCCCGCACTGGCCGGACCGATGTACGACGCGCTGCCGGACGAAGCGTTCACCGAGCCCGTTTACGCCGAGCTGCACCGCGCGATGCTCGCCGCGGGCGGTTCGGCCTCCGGCTTGAGCGGGGCTGGGCTGGTCGACGCGGTGTCGCAACAGTGCGAGAACCAGGTCACGCGGGGCCTGCTCACCGAGCTGGCGGTGGAAAAGCTGGAGTCGCGAACCGAGGAAGGTCCGCGCTACATCTCCGGGCTGGTCGTCCGGCTGCAGGAACGCCTGGTCAGCAGGCAGATCGCGGACATCAAGTCGAAGGTCCAGCGGATGTCGCCGCTGGAGGACGCCGAGGAGTACAACGCGCTCTTCGGCGACATGATCGCGCTGGAGGGCTACCGGAAGGCCCTGCTCGAACAGCTGATGGGGACGATTTGATCACCTGGCTGCGGCGTCTGGTCGCGAGGTTGAGCGGCACGGCCGAGTTGCCGGCCGACTTCACCGGCGAACTCGCCGCGGACGAGCACGTCCTCGCGGTGTCGCGGACTTCGGATGGTGCGCTGGTCGCCACCCACCTCGGCCTGTGGCTGCCCGAGGGGCGCCGCGTCGGCTGGCACCTGCTGAGCAAGGCCACCTGGAACGACGGCGTGCTCACCGTGATCGAGGCGGAGGAATCCGGCGGCGCGGGCGGCGCGGTGCTGCTGCACGACCAGCCGAGCCGTCGGCTGCAGCTGACCGAGTCCGGGCGCCTGCCGGACGTCGTGCACGAGCGCGTGAACCAGTCGATCCGCTCCCGCCACCACCGCGATCTTCCCGGCGGGGGAGCGTGGTTCGTGCAGCGCAAGGTGCCTGGTCAGGACGGGATCGTGCTGCAGGTCCGGCCGGACCGCGGGGCGGACGAGGCCGCGGTCGCGGAGTTCGCGGCCACCGTCGTCGAGCAGCTGCACCGGGCGAAGGACCAGAACTGACGCTCGACAGATGAGCACCTCCAGGAATACGGTACGGGCGTACTGCTAAGGAGGTGCGGCATGTGGGATCCGCAGAAGTACCTGACCTTCAGCGAGCAGCGAGACCGCCCGGCGCACGATCTGATGGCCCGGGTCGGAGCTGACCAAGCGCGCCGCGTGGTGGACCTCGGTTGCGGCGCGGGCAATCTGACGCACCTGCTCACCGACCGCTGGCCGGATGCGGAGGTGGAGGCCACGGATTCGTCGCCGGAGATGGTCGAAGCGGCGCGGGCCAACGGGATTCCGGCGCGCATCGAGGACGTCCGGGACTGGAAACCGTTGCAGGACACCGATGTCGTGCTGTGCAACGCGGTCCTGCAATGGGTGCCCGAACACGTGGAGCTGTTGCAGCGCTGGCTGCCCGGGCTGCCTTCCGGATCGTGGTTCGCCTTCCAGGTCCCGGGCAACTTCGAATCACCGTCCTACGTGGCGATCCGCGAACTGATGGCCGAGCCGCGCTGGCGAGACCGAGCGGATGTCCTGCGCACGGACTCGGTGCTCACTCCGGTCGGATACGCCGACGCCCTCGCCGATCTCGAGGTCGCGGTGGACGTGTGGGAGACGACTTACGTCCACGCCTTGCGGGGACCGGATCCGATCCTCGAATGGGTGACAGGAACGGCGTTGCGCCCAGTTCGGGCGGCGCTGGACGACGCCGAATGGGCGGAGTTCCGCGCGCAGCTGGCGCCTCGACTGGCGGAGGCCTATCCGCAGCGACCAGATGGGGTGACCTGGTTCCCGTTCCGTCGCGTCTTCGTCGTAGCGCGCCGCCTCTGACCTGCGGTTACGCTGCTTGGATCAATAAGAGGGGGGTGCCTGCGGAGGGTCCTGCGGGGATGCGCTAAAGTAGTTCCTGTCAGCGAGACGAGCTGACGAAACAAAAGAACATTCCTCCGTAGCTCAATTGGCAGAGCATTCGACTGTTAATCGAAGGGTTACTGGTTCGAGTCCAGTCGGAGGAGCGCAAAGCCCCAGATCGATGATCTGGGGCTCTTTCGTTTTCGGACTCCCTTTCGAAGCGCGGACGTGCGCGAAAGGGACTGCGGGGCAGGTAATCCCGATAGGGTGACGCAGCGGACAGGCGTGCACCTGGGAGGAGCGCCGTGGACCCGATCGCCCTGTACTACCCGTACATCCACGTTCGCGACGACACGTGGATGAAGTACGCGGCCCTGTACTGGCCGAAGATGGGGCGGCTGCGTCCGCGGAACTACCCGGTGCGGGACTCGGTCGTGGCGAGGACGCTTCAGAGCGAGCTCGGGTGGCTCGTCGACGTGCCGCCGAACCAGGCAGCGCACATCGTGCAAGGGGATTTTCTGGAGTTCGTCGAGGAACACGCCTCGAAGCTGCGGGAGCGCTTCGGGCTCCACGGTGAGAGTCGTTGGCCCGTTCGACCAGCGGAAAGCTTCATGAACGTCTCATCGGGTGGGGGAGCGTCGTCGGCGGGCGTGGTCCCCGGGGACGCGGCAGGTTCGGTCTCCGAGGGCCCGGTGTTGAATCCGCGGTTGAGCTACGTCCACCTCAGCAAGGTCTTCCCGAGACTGACCGAGAGCGTGATCGAATCGGGCCTCGCCGTCGAGGTGGAAGGTCGGGGCGGCCGCTGGCTGGGCATGCATCCGGAGCTGGCCAGCGTCTACCTGTGCGTCCTGACCGAGCAGGTCGCCGCGCAGAACCACCTGCATCCGGTCACCGACCAGATCTTGCCGCACGCGGCCGCTTCCGACTGGAACGTGGAACGCCTCGCCGAGGCGTTGTTGGGTGAGCGCCTGAGCAGCGGGGGCACGCCGGGGGATCCGTTGGGAACGTTCGTGCTGATGGCCTTCGAAACGGTGGTGCCCGCGAATCTCGCTTCCGTCCCGGTGGAGAAGATCGTCGAAGTCCGGCAGAGGTTCGGCGCTGAACTGGATGCGTTCCGCGAGTACGTCACGAGCCAGGTCGAGCAGATGACCGGCATCGAGGACGTCCGGGAGCTCACCGTCTTCCAAGAGCACGTCCGCAACGAAGTGCAGCGCACCGTGTCGCGCCAGCTGGCCGACCTGCGCGAACGGCTGCGCAGCGTCGGTCTGGAGTCCGTCCGCGCGCTGGCCAACATCAGGACCTTCGCGCTACCGCCACTAGCGGCGACGGCAGCCCAGCTGGCAGGCGTGAGTCCAGCAGTCACCGGGCCGGCCGCGGTGGCGACCTGCCTGGCCAGCGTCCCCGTCCGAACTCGGAGCGAACGGCGGAAAGCGGTCAAGGAATCGCCCGTCGGCTACTTGTTCCGAGTGGGCCAGGAACTCGACCCGGCATCCCTGACGGACCGCCTGCGAAACCTGCTCCACAAACGATGAACTGAACGGACACCCCGAATTCCACAATGGACGCTTCGTGAGGCTGATGCGGGCGCAAAGCCCCAGGCTGCATGGCCTGGGGCTTTGCGCTCTCTGCTACGAAGGTTCGCCGCGCGGGGCGATCTCAGCGTTCGACGAGCCGCATGCCGCTTTCGAGGAGGCGTCGTTCGCGGCGCTCCCACTCCCACTCGCTCTTCAGCTGCGTGATCTGGCGGCGGTAGTGGTGCGACAAGACGATGTAGCAGGTCTCGAAGCCCAGCAGGATGGCAAGGGCGAACACGTAGAGCGGGTTCATGGGAATTCCTCCGGCAGGAGCGCGCCGCGTTCGGTGGGGGATCCAGCGTCGATACCGGCGCGTCGGTTTCGAACAGAACCGACGTTATTGGGGAATCGCTGGATTGCCCACGATTTCGGCAGTACTCGCCACGAAGTTGCCACGGAGAAGTTTTTCGCCAGGAACTTGCCAAGCGGGGACCGTGGCAAGAAGCTGGCAACTTTTCCCGGGAATCGCAGGTCGGAGGGGGTGAGGCGATTGACCGGATCAGCTCCGCTCCTCTAAGGTCGGCCTTCCGGTACGGGCAGGGGGATACGCGAATGACTGGCTCTCGCAGCCGTGTGGATTTGAAAAGCGCGAGGGATTCGGTCCTCGACATGCACAAAGGGCTTGGCGTTCGACGCCCGGATCTGAGCAATTGGCTTGGGCCAGACCTGCGCCGGATCTGGGGGATCACGGTGGAGGACATGGCTGGTGTCATGGCTCAAACGATCGTTCGCCTGGACCAAGCCATCTCTGAGATCCCGGTTCCGATAACTGCCCGGATCGTGCGAGTTTCCTACAATATCGACCCCGATCCGGCGTTGATGCACTTGAAGCACCAGAGACGGATAGAGCTGCTGGCGAGCAGACTGGGCGCCGGTTACTCGTCGCGGACCGTCGGGCGGCGGGCAGAAGAGGCGCGCAAAGACGTGGCGGCACAGCTCGACCGGGTCTGGGCGCCGATTTCGCCTGATGCAGTGCGGGCTGTACTGGAACGGGAGCCAAACCGACGGGAACAGTTGGAGCAGTCCCGGGACGGTGGGGCGATACTGTGCGCGATCCGCGAGGTCAGCAACCCGCGAGCGCAGGCGGACCGCGCGATCCAGCTCGTTCTCGCCGGTGTTGTGCACGTGCCGCGGTCTTCGGCTGGGACGTTGGCCATCGCGCGAACGGCGAGTCACGGGGACTGGGTTTGTGCCTTCACCAGTGCCAGTTTGCTGGTGGAGTACCAGCGTTCGGCGAATCCGCCGTGGGAAGGGCATCCTTCCACCATGACCGGTGCCGATCTGTTGCGGGAGATGCACCACCTCGAGCTGGCGGCGGGAGTGCTGGTCAATCCCAGTGCGGACAGGAATGCGGAAAAGGCCGACGCGTTGCCGTTGCCTCCGGAACTGGTGGCCAACCTCGTCCAGAGCAGCTGAGCAAGGATTCCAGAGCAAGCAGAGCTGGTTGAGGCGAAACAACTGAATTTTTCGTGCGAATCGCGCACATCGGCAAAGGCGGGCCGCTATGATCTCGGGCCATGGTTGAGCCGAAGGACTCGGGAACCGCTCGTTTCTCCGTCGAGCCGGCGGAACTGCGCGACGCCGCCCAGACCGTGCAGGAGGCGATCGGGGAGTTCTCCGCGCAGTCGGCGTTGAAGTACTGGCTCAACCCGGGCGAGGTGGGCAACGGCCAGCTGGCCAAGGAGTTGTCCGAGTTCCAGCGCAACTCTTCGGGTGTGGTCGACCTTCTCCGGGATGATGCCCTGGAGATGGCCGAACGTCTCGCGGATGCAGCTGCCGGATATGAAAGAACCGACTCCGACATGGCTTTGGCACTGTCTGACGTGATGGAGCGCCAGTAATCCTGACCGGACGAACCACGATGGCCGTACAAGACGCTGTGGACGACAGTTTGGTGCCGATTCGCGGCAACAACCTCGGCATCGAGGGCGAGTGCACGCGGCTGAAAGGGCTAGCTGACCACCTCGAGTCGACCGGGCGGAAGATCTGGTCGCTCCGGGCCGACACCTGGGACGGGCGCGCGCGGGAATACTTCGACGACGCGCGGTTTGCCATGGGCAAGAACTGGTTGAACGCGGCGGATGCCCATTACAAGGCTGCGGCGAAGCTGCATCAGTACCGAGTTACGCTCGAAGACGTGCAGCTCTTCGCTGCTTCCGCCATGGCGGAAGCGCGAGAGTGCGGTTTCGCCCCTGCTGTCGTGGAGAACAGCAGGGCTCTCATCGCGAGGTGGCAGCACCAGCTCGACGAAGTCGGTGTGGCGGCGGCCGCCGCCATCAGGGAGGCGAACGAGACCATCGTTGGCCTGCGCCGAGTGCTGAGTGAACCGGAACCGGTCGTCTCGCCGTCACCGTCGATTCAGCTCGTTGCCACGCCGCAGCCCGAGGTGGAACCACGGCGCAGCATGAAGGTGGACCTGCCCAGCCCGTACGGCGTTTTCGGGAACGTGTCCGCGCATTACCAACAGCAGTTGAGCGCCCTCAACGCCGCGGTGCTCGATTCCTGGTTGACGTGAGCGGGCAGTGGTTTGCCCTGGAGTCCATGGGATTCGCGGTGTGGGAGTGCCACAATCCTCGTCATGGACTTGGTGGGGTTGCTTCCTGGGTTTCTGCTGGCCGTTCTGTTGATCTCGGTGTCTCCCGGGCCTGCCATGGCGTTGATCTTCCGTCGGGCCGCTCTGCGCGGGTTCCGGCCTGCTGTTGGCACCGTTCTCGGGTTGGAAGCCGGTGTCTATATCTGGGCGATCGCTGCTGGTGCTGGGTTGACCGCGCTCGTGGCGGCGTCGGAAACCGCGTACCTCGTGCTGCGCCTCGCGGGCGCGGCCTTCCTCATCTACCTCGGCATCCGCTCGTGGATCGAGATCTTCAGGAATCGCGGCAGCGTCGAAGAGGTAGTGCCCGCTGAAGAGGCTGGGAGCGGATCCTTCGCCCGAGCTGTGGGGGAGGGGCTGCTCGTTCAGCTCGCGAATCCGAAGGCGGCGATCTTCATGTTCGCCTTCTACCCGCAGTTCATCCCGGAGAACTGGCCGTTGCTGAGCACCACCGCCATCCTCGCGCTGATCCAGGTGACCGTGGAATTCGGCTTCTACCTCGCGTTGGCCGGCAGCGTTGCGCGGGCGGGAGCTTGGTTCCGGAAGTCCAAGGTCCGGCGGCGTCTCGAAGCGATCACCGGGACCGTTCTGATCGCGCTCGGGCTGCGCGTTGCGGTGAGCAGCCAGTAGGTCCGACACGGGGGGCGATTGGCGACGTTTCGGGCGGATTCGGCTGTTGTGTCCGCGCGGAGCGGAGTTGGGCGGAACACTGGGCGGCATGTTCAAGAAGTTGTTGGCCGCTGTCGGTTTCGGTGGCGCTGAGGTGGATACCGTGCTGCACACTCCCGGGGTGCAGCCCGGTGGTCCTGTGCGCGGGACCGTTCGGTTGCGGGGCGGGGAGATGCAGCAGCCCTTGGACGGCGTCTTCGTCGAGTTCGTCGCGCGCGTCAAGCACGAGATCCCCGCCCACGGTCCGGACAGCGACCACTACCAGGGCCACGACCACGACCGCCACAAGCGGACGCGGGAGACGATGATCGGCTTCGGGCGGGTCGACGTCCAGCGCGGCGTCGTGCTCCAGCCCGGGCAGGTCGTCGAGATCCCCTTCCAAGTCCAGGCGCCGCTCGAAACACCCATCACGCACTTCAGGGACGGGCCGCTGCCTGGCATGTTCATCGCGGTGCGCACCCAGCTGGAGATCAAGGGGGCGTTCGACGCGACCGACACCGATCCGATCGGGGTCGGCGCGCTGCCCGCGCAGCACGTGCTGCTGGAAGCGGTGGAGCAGCTCGGGTTCCGGCTGCACCACGCCGACGTCGAGAACGGCCGGTTCCGCGGGACCCGGCAGCAGCTGCCGTTCCACCAGGAGATCGAGTTCAGCGGCTCGCCGCGCTACCGGCGGATCCGGGAGCTCAGGGTGTCGTTCTTCGCCGGCCCGGACGGCATGGACGTGGTCCTGGAAGCCGACCGCCGGCACGGCCTGCTCACCGGGGACCGAGACGTCAAGAACGTCCTGCACGTCGACTACGCGACGATGTCCCAGGTGGACTGGCCCGCCGAGATCCACCAACGAATCGAGCGCACCGGCACCAACTGGCTCTGACAGAGATCGTGAGTGCGTAGCAGTGTTCGAACACTGCTACGCACTCACGAACCCTCAACCGTCGAACCGGCCACCCTTGATCGCGCCGAGGAACGTCGACCACTGGTCGGGCGTGGTGGTTAAGTGTCCTGCGCTGCGGTTCTTGCTGTCCCGCACCGCAGCGCCACCACCGACACGGCCGACTTCGACGCAGTTCGTCTGTCCGCCGCTGTAGCTCGACTTCCGCCAGCTTTCGGGGAAGGTTCGTACCGTCATGATGTCGTCTCCCTGGATCCGATGACATCGGCGATGAGTCTTGCTGTTTCCGTTGGGCTCATCGCCAATTCACGCAGCTCGTCCACTGCAGCTCTGTAACTCTTCACCGTCTTCTCGTCCGTGATCGTCGCCGACGAACGGAAGTGTTCGAGGTGCAGCACCGGCTTCGCGCGAGAGAACTCGAGCAGCGCCCACGCGCCACTCAACACCGCAGCGGATGGATGTTCCATCGGCAGGATCTGGAGCTCGACATTGTCCAGTTCGGAGACCTTCAACAGATGGCGAAGCTGCTCATCCATCACGTCATCTGGGCAAACCGAGTAACGCAGTGCGTACTCGCCGACGATGGCGATGAGATGTTTCGGCGGTTTGTCGGTGAGCACGTGCTGTCGGCCGATCCGAAGGGTTGCACGCTGCTCGGCTTCGCCACGGGGCTGGCCGTAAGCGACCATGATGTGACGGGCGTACTCATAGGTTTGCAGAAGGCCTGGGATCATCAGCGGCTCGACGTTGATGACGGTGTCCGCTGTGCGCTCGTATTCCGTCAGGGCTGCCAGCTGCTTGTCGACGCCCGGAGCCACCCAGTTCGGGTCGAGTGCATCGCGAGCGAGGTCGAGGAGCCGTTCACGGTCCGTGCCGTTGACTCCCAGCACGGCCAGAACGGTGGCGGTGTCCGCCTCGCTGGGAATGAGTTTGCCGTTCTCCCAGCGCGATATGTGCGAACTGCTTCGCTCGATCATCCCGGCAAGCTTGCGCGTCGAATAGCCGAGCCGTTCACGTGCTTGCCTTAGCTCCGCTCCCAACGCGCGTGCTCGCGGAGTGTCAGCGCTGCTTGCCATGCAGCAATCGTATGCGTGCACAGATCGTCAGGACAGCGTCAGCTGATCGAGTAATAGCGCGAATGCTGCATGCATCACATACTTGATGCATGCAGCACAACAGGTGGCTGCTGGAGGCGAGCAGGCGGGAGGCTTCATGTCGTACAGAGCTCATCCGTTCCATTGGGTTCCGGGTGCTGGCCAGCGGCATGCGAGTACGGATGGACGTCCATCGGGTTCGCTCGTCTACGTAGACGACACCGAGGTTTCAACGCTGTGCGGGGAGTCCGTTCAGGCCGATTCGAGTGAGATCGCGTGGTTGTGGCCGACTTGCTCGGAGTGCAACCGGTCCGCTCGTGAACTCGCTGGCCTGCCGCCGATGCGTGGTGCGCGATGATCTCAGCGGTAATCGCCTTCGGCGCAGTCGTGTTCGGATTCGCCGTGTGGTGCGTGGTCCAGCACTTCACCGAACACGGCAAACACGCTGGTGCTGGTGAAGGCGCGTTGACCGTGCGGCACCTGCTCGCCCAAGCCGCCAGCGAAGTCGAGTCCGGCGGTCGTCATCGGCTGCACGAACCCACGCCTCCGCACTGCGGTATGGCCTATGCGTTGGCCACTGCGGAGACACGGCTTTTGCCGCGCATCGAAGCCAGTGCTCCGGCAGAACATGAGTCCACTGGGGATCCGTTGCTGCTGCAGAGGATCCTGGCGGCTTTGCGTCAAATCTGAAGGCCTGGTGGGGAGAACTGCGGCCGTCCCCTCCCCGAGCTGCGCTCCCCGCCACGTGCCCGCCGTCGACACCCAGGACGGTCAGGGCACCTCGGATGGTCGGGCGGTGTGTCGTTCGTCGGCGCCCCCGGCACCGCCCGGCCATCCGTTCTCTAAGCCACAGTTTCAATTGAAACTGTAAATCTTGCCCACGGTGGATCACAGTTTCAATTGAAACTGTGATTGATCATGGGCATCGGGGTCAGGTGACGACGAAGGTTTGGGTGGTTCCGGTGAAGGCGGTGATCTCGCCGTTCCAGCCGTTCTTCCAGTTTCCGTTGTGGACTATTCGGTAGCGGCCGGTCGGGGCGTTGGGCGGGATGTCCCAGGTGATCGTGGCCGTTGAGGTCGCCGGGCCGGTTCGGGCCCAGCGGTACTTCGTCGACCAGTGGCGGTCGTCGGCCACGGGTTGCCAGGTGCCGTTCACCTGGCGTTGGACCTCGGCGAAGGTGCCGCCGCGGTGCAGGTCGTTCTTCGGGTGGCCGGTCGTGAACACCGCGGAGACCTGGTCGCCGCGGCCGTAGCGGGTGGCCGGTTCGGTGAGGACGTCGCCGAATTCGCGGCCCAGCGGCTTGTCGTCGAAGACCACGCCAGGCTGGAAGTTGATCAGCTTTCCGCGCAGGTCGCGCGGAGTCGGGCCCGGCGGCACGGAGTCGCCGGACCGCATCGCGGCGGCCAGGCGGCTGAACTCCTGCTGGTAAGCGGGCAGCGTGTACCGGCCGAACAGGGTCGAGGCGCCCTCGTACTGCTGGGCGTCGTACTCCTCCGGCGTGGTCACGTACTGGCTGTAGGCGTTGGAGTAGCCCTGCACCAGCACGTTCTCCAGCGGTACGCCCAGCTCTTCGGAGACCGCGCGGCGGATCCGCAGGCCGGCCACGATGGTGAACTCGGCGGGGGCGGCCACCAGGTGCAGCTGGCCGATGCGGATCAGTTGCAGCGGCAGCACTTCCGGGCACCACGGGTAGGGCTTCATCGCGCCGAACGGCACCGCGACCGGTTTGGGCGCCTGCTCGTCGGCCAACCAGTCCGGGACTGGTTCGTCGGCGCCGCCGAGCCAGTCCAGGAACGGGTTGCGGATGCCTTCCGGGATCGGCAGGCCTGGCCCGTCCTCGCGGCTTCCGGCGAGCATGGACACGCCGATCGCCGCCGTGGTGGTCTTGTGCTGCTGGCCGTCCGGGGTGAAGCGACCGTCCACGATGACCTTGGACATGTCGACGAAGCACATCCGGTGGTCGACCGCGCCGGTGATCTGCTCCTGCGCTGCGTCGAAAGCGCTTTTCGCTGCGCGGAATTGCCGGTCGCCGATGATCCGGGTGTTCTCGAACTCGTCGTCGGTCGGCCCAGAACCGGGCGAGAGGTTCAGGTTCGGCGACATGTCACCGGAGTTGGTCTGCGCGAAGCAGGCGACGAACTCGTCGTCGAGCTGCTCCCAGGCGAACGCGGCGTAGCCCTTGTTGTCCGAGCTGATCAGCTGGTTCGTGTTGGTCATCGAGGTGCCGTGGGTGGCGAACCAGGTGATCGCACCGACGTCCCGGTTGCCCTGCGCGAAACGCAGCACCGTCACTGCCGGGTCGATGGCCAGCGGGAAGTGGTCCTTGTCCGACTGGGGATTCAGGTCGAACGCGCTGTGCGACCGGTTCACGCTGGCATCGGTCAGCACGGCCCGTCCGAGGTGCACGGTGCCGGGCTTGAGGTCGTCGTGCGCCAGGGAAATCGCCTCGACGATCCCGTCCACGACGGCGTTGTAGGTCTGTTCCTGGAAGCCGAGGATCGCCAGGTCGTAAGCGGCGTAGTGCGAGTCGCCGCCGCACGCGGCGTGCGTGTGCGTGGCGTTGAGCAGCACGTTCTGCTCGGTGTAGAGATCGCCGTACGTTTCGCGGAGCTTGCGCAGAACTCCTTGGTGCACCGACTGGAACAGCGCGCCGAGCTCGGCGGTGACGAACGCGATGCGCTTGTCGCCGCCGGCCACGACGAACGCGCGCGCGAGGGTGCGCAGATGGATGCCCGCGGTCTGCTGCTGGGGCATCGAGTAGCCCATCATGCCGTTCTCGGCGGCCGGGCCGGTGACGTCGGCGATACCCCTGCCTACCAGGTAATCCCCGGATCCTCGGGTGGTTTCGGCGGCGGCGCTGGTGCCGCCGAGGGCCGATGCGACCAGTGGTGCTGCGGCGGCGGCCGCCAGCACCTGCCTCCTGGCAACGGGCATGGGCTGCACTCCTCGGTGAATGCGAACCGAATTCATGTTCTTGGCCGCTGGAGACTACGTGATTCAGTTCACGCTGCCAAGGGGTCAGCTCGCCGGTTTCGGCGTCCACACGGTGGCCTCGCCCCGGAAGGTCGGCTGGTGGTCCGGAGGGTCGACGTCGTCGATGCGGGCGCGGACGACGCGGCCGAGGTCGGTCACCACGCACAGCGCAGTGCCGGGTTGCAGGGTGTCCAAGATGTCCGCGCCGATCTCCTCGTGCAGCACGCCCGGTATCTCGGGATTGGTCGCAGCTCGGTGGCACTCGGTCGGGGTGAGGAACGCGCTGGGTTGCACGATCGACATGGCGCTGCCCTGGTATTTGCTGAACCAGTCTGCCAGGCAGTGCTCTCCGCTGAAGGCGAGATCCGGCTTGCCCGGCGCGCTCTCGGGGTGGGTGCCGGTGTCGTCCCAGTCGATCTCGTGCTTTTCGCAGTTCAGCGAATTAACGCCCCAGAGCACGACTTCCGGTGGGAAGTAGGCAGCGGCGGGTGCACGCAGCTGTGGAGGGGTGGTGTCCTCGGGTTCGCTGGAGCATCCGGTGACAACAGCGGCTGCGACCAGGAATCCGAGTGCTGCACTCCGACGTTGCGGCATCACTCCGGGATCCAGATCTTCGCCTTCCCCCGCAACGACGGGGAGCGGATGTTGGACGCCGTGATCACCTCGCCGATCTCCGCGCGCACCACGCGTTTCTGATCGGTCACGATGCAGAATGCGGCGCCGGGGACGAGTCCCAGCTCGTCCACGTCATCGACGTCGACCCAGATGGGCAGGGCGCCGGCCATCGCTGCGCTGCGGCAGGCCATCACGTCCAGCGCGGTGTTCGGCGGGACGAGGCCACCGTGCGTCGCGTAGAACGACGCGGCCGAGCAATCGCCCCTGCCGTAGGAGAAGTCGGTTTCGCCGGGGTCTGCAGCGGGGGAGCTGCCGAGGTCGTCCCAGTTGATCTCGTTGGTGCTGCCGCACGCCGTCTCGGTCACGTTCCACGCGACCTCCTCCGGCTCGCCGAACTGGAGCTGTGCGGCGGGGGTGGCCGATGCCGAGGGCTGCGCGGACATCCCGGGGTCGAAAGGCGGCGGTGGTGCGGTCGTGGACGGCTCGGCATTGCCGGTGATCCGGTCCAGCACGTCGAGACCGTCTGCGGCGAACCCGACGATCGCGGCTGCTGCGGTGAAGGCCGTGACCAGGACTGCGACCTTGCCCTTGCCTTCCATCCGACTCCTGCGGTTCCGAAGCGATGATCGATCGTGCGCATTCTGTCACGTCGATCACGCCGGCAAGATCGGTTCTTCGGAAGAAGGCCTGGTCGGTGCAGAGGTCAGGGCTTTCGGCCGATACCGCCGATGTGCATGCCGTGCGCTGGGCTGTTCGGCTCGGGCATGTCCGGGCCGACGCGCCACTCGTTGTGCGGTACCAGGCCGGGGTCGACCAGTTCGAGGCCGTCGAAATAGCGGATCTGCTCGTCCCAGGTGCGGAAGCACCGGGTGCCCATGCCGCTGTCGGCGAACACCTGCGACAGCTCCATGGCGCGCGGCTCACCGTTGTCGCAGGTGTTGGACACCAGCAGGAAACCGCCGGAGGGCAGGCGATCGCGGATGCCCGCGGCCACGCCCTCGGGGTCTTCCTCGTCCTCGAGGTGCATCAGGATTCCGCCCAGCAGCACGGCGAACGGCTCCGACTGGTCGATCAGCCGCTCGGTGTCCGGGTGTTCGAAGATGGCTTCCGGTTCGCGCAGGTCCGCTTTGAGGAAGGTGGTCCGGTCGTTGGAGGCCAGCAGGGCGCGGCCGTGGGCCAGCACGATCGGGTCGTTGTCGACGTAGACGACGCGCGTCTCGGGTGCGACCTCCTGCGCGATCTCGTGCACGTTGCCCGCGGTCGGCAGCCCGGAGCCGATGTCGACGATCTGCCGGATCCCGGCCTCGCCGACCAGGTAGCGCACGGCCTGCTGAACGAAGTGCCGGTTCGCCTTGGCCAGCAGCAGGGCCTCCGGGACGACCTCGGTCATCGCCGTGGCGGCGGCTCGGTCGACCGCGAAGTTGTCCTTGCCGCCCAGGGCGAAGTCGTAGATGCGGGCGATGGAGACCTTCTCGGTGTTGATCTCCGCAGGCACGTGGTCCGCCCCGGCTTCGGAGCCGATCAGTCGCTGCAGCGGTCCCGGCGAATCCGTCATCGTGGCTGTCCCCTCGTGCTGAGTCCGAAGATCGACCCAAGGTACAACACCAACTCGACGCGGGTCCGGCATTGCGCTCAATCCGCGAAAGGGCTTTCTCGTGGCATATTCCAGACGAAACGTCTGACTATTATTCGCCGTTGCCCCGCACGGGTCCGGTCGGCATTGCGACGACGTCGCGGAGTCGTCCTGGCCATTCCCGCACCGCACCGGCAGCGATGATTCTTTCGCGGTCGAATTCACTTGGAACCAGGAGTATTTCGTCCACCGCCACGGTGCTTCCGGGCAGTGACAGCTGGTCGAGGAACCGCGTCACGTTCGGGATGACGCGGACGTGGGTGCAGTGTTCGAGGGCGATCGCCCACGCTTTGGACTTCATGCGGTTGATACGGCGAAGGGCCCACCACTCCGCGATTTCCGCGTCGTACAGCGCGGCTTGCTCGGCGCCCTCGGGCGTGGAGATCACCGGGAAGGTGCCGGGGTGGTCGTCGCGGCGGGTGTCGACGACGACGAGCTCGCCGCTGGTGATGCGCGCGGCGAAGGTGTCGATGCCGAGCATCGTGGCAGCGCCGTCGTAGCGGGACGTCGTCTCGTTGATGATTTCCTCGCCGTGGCGCGTGGTCCGCCACCGGAGGTGTCCGGGGCAGCGGTCGGTGCGGTACAGGTGCCGGCGCCAGCACTTCCGGCCTCGCCCGCAATCCTCCCAGCTGGGATGCACGATGCCGGTGACGAACAGGTCGATGTCGGAGATGCCTCGGCGGTCACCCCGTGCGGGACGGATCAGCCGCACGCTGGGGACCTGCTGGTCGTCGCGGACCCTCTGGATCTGGACGAGCAAGGTGAAGTCGGTGTCGTCCGGACATTCGAACCGCAATTCGGTGGTGCGGCGCGCATTCCCGGCTCGGTGGAAGGCCGCTGTCGCGCGTTCCCGCAGGATCTCGTGCGCCTGGGACGGCGCGTGGTGGGGCAGGTGCGCCCAGCGGGAGTCGTTCCGGGAACGGTGCGCGAAGCGGTGGCGGCGGTGGAAGCGGGCGGACATATCGGGATGTCCGAAGTCTGATCGGTGCGCGTACAGCTCGTGCTCGTCGTCGGAGAACGCGATCACGGGGGCTCCCAGCGTCAGGTTTCCGGCTCGCACCCCATGGTGACGTCTGAGCGGAAATGCCCGGCCGGCCAGCAGATCGCGCCGGGTGATCAGAACTGCGGCACCCGGGTCGCATCGGCGGCCGGACGGGTTCGCCAGCAGTGCCGTGATCGCGGATCGTCGCCGAACGAGAGCGTCGGACTTCGCCGGACCGGCCCAGCCTTGCGCAGCTCGGGCGAATTCGCTCCGAGCACCTGCGCCAAGGCCCGTGAGCACTTTGGGTTGCTATGACAGCCCATAGTGCTCACGGGGCGTAGTCCTCACGGAAGCTCCACGGGCAGCCCGAAGACCGGGAAGTGCTCGGCGCCGATGAACGCCGTGATCTCCCGGATCAGACCGTCCTGCAGCGTGAGCACGTTGATCGCCCAGGCGCGGTGCACGGTCTCGCCGTCGCGGCGGAGGTAGCAGGCCGCCGCGGGTTGTCCGTTCGCACTGGTCGGAAGGTGTCGCCACGACCCGCAGGTCAGCGGAACCTGAACGGCGAAGTCCGTCACCGCCTCGATACCGCGGTACCAGTGCGGCAGCGGCGGCATCGACCACGTGACGTCCTCGGTGAGCAGCGCGAGCAGGGAATCAGCGTCGCCGTTCTCCAGAGCCGCGGAGAATCCGGCGACGATCTCCTGCATCCGCCCGTCCTCGAGCTGGCGCAGCGTCTGCTGCTGGGTGCGCGGCGGGACCTTCTCGGCCACGATCCGCCGCGCGCGCTGCAGCGCGCTGTTCACCGACGCGGTCGAGGTGCCCATCGTCTCGGCGATCTCGGCGGCGGAAAAGCCCAGCACCTCGAACAGCAGCAATGCCGCTCGCTGGTTGCCGGGCAGGTGCTGCAGCGCGGCCACGAAGGCGAGCTCGACGGCTTCGCGCTGCTCGTAGCGGGCTTCCGGGGCGGCTCGACCGCTGCTGAGCCCGGCGTCCGGGTACGGCCCCAGCCAGGCGACGTCGGTGAGCGGGGCGTCGTCGATCACGGCGTGGTCGGTGGACGGTCCGAGATCGACGGGAAGCGCCCGCTTGCCTCGGTTCTCGATGATGTTCAGGCAGGTCCGGGTGGCGATGGTGTGCAACCAGGTGCGCACGGAGCTGCGCCCCTCGAACCGCGCCAGCCCGCGCCACGCCCGCACCATCGCGTCCTGCAACGCGTCGTCGGCGTCGTGGGCGGAGCCCAGCATGCGGTAGCAGTGCGCGTGCAGATCCCGCCGCAGCGGCGCCACGAGCCGCTCGAACGCGGCGTCGTCGCCTTCGCGGGCCCGGGAGAGATCATCCGCTGTGCTGGAAGAAATGTCGCTCACAGCGATGATTCTGCCCTCGCAGCGCCGGTCATACCGGTAAATCGCTTGCGAGGAGGATCGCTATGACGAACGCACCCACCACCGGCCTGCTCCGGGTGCCCGACGGTCGACTGCACTTCGAGGTGCGCGGACGCGGACCGCTCGTGGTGCTGGTCGGAGCCCCGATGGACGCCAGGTCGTTCGAGGGATTGGCCGACCGGCTCGCCGTCGACCACGCGGTGCTCACCACCGATCCGCGCGGCATCAACCGCAGCCCGCTGGACGATCCGGAGCAGGACTCGACGCCCGAGCTGCGTGCTGACGACCTCGCCCGCCTCATCACCCACGTCGACGCGGGGCTGGCCGTGGTCCTCGGTTCCAGCGGGGGAGCGGTCAGCACCCTGGCCCTGGTGCAGGCGCACCACGAGCTGATCAGCACGGCGGTGGTCCACGAGCCGCCGCTGTGCGAACTGCTGCCGGACCGCGAGCAGCTGCGCGCGAGCACCGAGGACATCATCGCCACGCACCTGTCCGGCGACCACGTCGGCGGTTGGCGGAAGTTCCTGGCCATGGCCAACATCGACATGCCGCCGGAAGCGGTCGGGGAGATCTTCGGCGGCGAGCGCGACGCCCAGCAGATCGCCGACGACCACTACCAGCACGCGCACATGCTGCGCGGCACCTCGCACTGGGTGCCCGACCTTGAGACCTTGCGTGCGGGGCCCACCCGCGTCGTGGTCGGCATCGGTATGGAGTCGGGAGGGCAGCTGTGCGAGCGCACCTCGAAGGCGCTGGCCGCGGAGCTGGACGTCGACCCGGTGCTGTTCCCCGGTGATCACATCGGGTTCGCCCACGACCCGGAGGCCTTCGAAACCCGGCTCCGCGAGGTCCTGCGGAACTGAGAACCCTCTCCGCACAGTGGACTCGACGCGGACGTCCCGGAGTGATGGCAGTAACACGTGGCGCGCCGCGGTGTCGCTGCTGCGTTCGCTAAGATCGGTGATGAGGTACTTCGGTACCGCAATCGGGATGATCAGCAGCGAACGCGGAAAGCGGTGCGCTGAAGCGAATTTCGCAGCCCCGGGCAGGAACGCCGCGACGTTGCGGCGACTGCAGTTCACCTGTCCGGGCGACTCGGGATCGGGAAGGATAACAATCCCGGCTCAACGCGCGATCACGTCCATGCTCGGCTCGCGATCAGCGGCAGTGGCGCTGATGATTTGTGCAAGCCGCGCGAACCGCGGACCACTGGCCGGCCACTCTGGTTGATCTGCTCGATTGCTGACCGAAACGAACTCGTGATGCTTTTGCGTGCAACGAAGCGCCGTTGCACGTCGTCTCTCTAGCAGTGGTGGTTTGTCCAAGGGGACTGACTACAGGACGGGGGAAGTCAGGATGTCCGCACCAGGGATCGGCAAGAATTCGCACCTCTCGCTGCCCGATTTCGCTTCGGTGACCAAGCTGCCGAAGCCGATCAAGGCGTTGGTCTACTTGATCATGTTGGCGGTGATCACCGTCGCCGGCATCGCCGCGCTGGCGGCCACGATGGCGGTCATCGGCCAGCTCACCGGCGCGTTCGACATCTTCAGCTTCATCGGCTGAACGAGCTGAGATCAACAGGGCGGTGCACCAGCGGTGCACCGCCCTTTCTCATGCCCTGGAACGGTCGGCTAGTCCGGTCGGCTCAACGCCGTGCGCAGGTGATTCGACCAGTCCGACCAATCGTCCGGTAGGCCGCGCGGCGGGTCCACCCGAGGGTCGCAACGCCCCGGCGCCTCGCTACGATCGCCAGTGTTGCCAACGCCACGGGGGCAGTAGCTCAGCAGGTCAGAGCAGCGGACTCATAATCCGTCAGGTCGTGGGTTCAAGTCCCACCTGCCCCACAAAACGCCTGCTAAAACAGCTGTGGGAAAGGCACGGATTGATCATCTCCACACCTTTCCCACACTTTACTCACCGAACCACTCAACCTCACTCAGCGCGTCGGCGGCCCTGCGGCTCTTGACCTTGCGCCCCATGTAGACGTCCTGGGTCGTGGAGACCTTCGAAAGACTCCTAGGGCCCGGTCGAACGCCCGCTCATGCCGCCGAGCGTGTGAGGTGGGAGTAGGGGAGAGGGTGTCAACGTGTTGCCAACAATTACCCGCAAACGGCGGTAGGCAACACGAAATCCGCTTCCTGTGTTCGTGCAGGTAACCAAAGGTGTTGGCAGACAACGGCAAACACTGATGATCACGGAATCGAGATCCGCGGGTTCAGGGTTCGATCCCCTGGCGCCCCACCAAAACCCCAGGTCGCAGACCTGGGGTTTTGCATTTGTGGATGCCGAGCCACACCTTTCCCACGCATAACTACTCGGCGTCCGGATCGAGCGCCGACTCCAGCGCGTCCGCTGTATCCCGGCTGACTGCGTCTCGGCCCATGTACACGTCCTGCGTCATCGACGGCCGCGAGTGCCCGAGCTGGTTGGCGATCAGCCGGGCCGTCAGCCCCGCCTCGTCGAGGATCGTCGCAGCGGTCTTGCGGAACACGTGCGAGGTGACCCAGGCGAACCCCTCACTGCCGCGCGTCTCACGAAGGACACGCCGAGTGTTCGAAGGATCACGGAGCCCGCCGAGGCTGTTGGGGAACACCGGGCGTCAGGATCGTCGGTCTCAGCGAAACGTCGACGGAGCATCTCGACAGCCCACGATGGCAGCGGCAAGGTCCGTTCCCCGTACTCGGTCTTGGTCGACTTCCTGATCAAGCCCTTGCCCTTGACCCTGACTACGTTGTAGTCGACCTCGACCAGGCCCTCATCGGGCTCGAAGGCGCACAGGACTAGCCCCAGAACGCACAGGTCCGGGCCCGCAGTCCGCGTGTGTCTAAACTTTCTCTACTTCATCAGCCACCCTCACCGCCGCACCCGGCCGCGGTGCCAATACCGGCCGGCGGTCCCCCGGCTACGGCAGCAGGCCACCCGCGAACCTCGAC